>MNRR01000050.1 GCA_001916055.1 Clostridium sp. 28_12 | reverse complement strand
AATTACTTTTGAAACCTTATTCATTTCATCAAATCCTTTCCTTATTAAAATTTTTCGTATTTCTTTTTTTCCTCTATGGATAAGATTTTTTACATTTTGAATTGACTCACCAAGTATTTGTGCTGTTTCTTCATATGTTAATTCTTCGATTTTGACTAAATACATTGCATTTTTGTATCTATCATCTAACATATCTATTGCAGTAATTATTGCTTGTCTTTTTTCATTCTTTGTTATAACATCTGCTACATCTTGTTCTATTTTCATAGTTTCATTAAAAATATATTTTTCATTTATTTCAGTTCTTCTTTTTTCCATATTTATTAAATTATATGCTCTACTTTTAGCAACTAAATATATGTAATATTTAAAACTATAACCATCTTTAATTTTATTTTGCATAATATAAATAAATACATCTTGAGTAATATCTTCAGCTTTTTGATAGTCTCTTACTATGTTATAAACAAAATATTGTACTTTGTCCTTATACTTGTTATATAGCAATTCAAAAGCATCTTTTTCTCCGTTTAAATATTCATTATATAATTTTATATCTAAATCTTTTTCCATATCTTACCCTGCTTTCATATATACAAACAAATGAAAATAAAAAAAGTTTCAAATTATTGTAATTTTTTTATTTTATCACATTATGCATTATTTTTTACTTTGACTAACACTACAATGATTTCGCATTTACATTGATATTATAACACCTAACTACCAAAAAAGACACAAATAAATAATAAGTAAAGAATCGTATAATTTTCATATATGCATTCTTTACTTACCCTTACATTTATTCAAATAATACTTTTTTTAACTTTTCCCAAAAACTACTTTGTTTTTCTTTCCTCTGCATTAGTCTATCTTGCTCCTCTTTCCAAATAATTCTTTTTGCACAAAGTATTTTATATGCAAGTTCAGATCCATTAATTTCTGGAAATTTATGCACACAATTTGTTATGTTTTTATATATGCAACATAATCCATAGTCTGGCGAAAATGATACTACTACAAATTTGGGACTTGTTTCTTCTTTCTTCATAATCACTTCTTCCTCCCATTTTTTATCACTCTCCTTTCCTATAATTAAGCAACAATGAAAAAATAATGTTAATATTGAACTTAACATTGCTACTCCTATTAAAATTAAAATATACAATTGATACACCTTCCTTTCAAAATAAAAAGAACTTATATAAAGTTGTGTTGTATCTTAACTCTTACACATACTTTATACAAGTCTTATTCTAATTCTTCTTCTTCTATTTCTTTTTTATATCCATATTTTTCTAAAATAGGCTTGTAAAATTTCTCTTCTGCCTTTCTTCTTGCTTCCTTTGCCTCTAATATATTATCAAAATACCCAAGAAAATAAGTTTTTTCTTAAATTCAATTGTAGCCTTATATTTATCTCTATCCTTTTTAAAAGATACACCCCTAACTCCACTCGTGTTTGCTTTAGATAATTTATTATTCAAATTATCTAATCTTGTACCTTCTTTTAAGATATTCTCTCTCTTGTACTCATTTCCTATTTGAGTATATGTTTTTGTTTGATTTCTTTTTACTTCTTCACAATTTTTTATTTTCCCTTGCCTTAGATATCTTCCGTTTATGACTACTTCTTGTCCACAATCACATTTGCATCTCCAATAATATTCTGCTTTATTAACTCCATTTTTATATTTTTTGTATTCTACCTTTTCAATTTTTATAACTTTAAGTTCATTTATCTTTTTACCTGTTAAATCAATAAAATTCCTTTTTCTATTTTTTATTGCATTTTCTTTACATAAGCATCCACAACTTTTTGTTTTTCCTGATACTAAATCATTTCTAGCATTAGTTACTTTCTTGCCACAATCACATCTACATAACCAATATCCTCTATCTCTATTCTTTCCTTTAGCATCTCTTTTATATTCTACTCTGTCAAATTTTATAACCGTTAATTTTCCAAACTTTTTCCCAACTAAATCAGTAGTATTCAAATCATTCACTCCTATGTTTCTTAAATTTGCTCTATGTTAACTCTTAATCGAAGTTTATTCAAGTTATTTTTATACTTTTATTTACATTTGAACAAATTCTTCCCAAGCAAATCCATCCCTACCAAAATGTCCATAGTTAGTAGTCTTAGAAAATATTGGTTCTCTTAATTTTAAATATTCGATTATACCTTGTGGACTCAAGTCAAATCTTGCTTTAATTAATTTTATTATCATCCATTCTGGTACTTTATTTGTGTTAAAGCAATCTATATAAATTGAGATTGGCTCTATTACTCCTATGCCATAAGAAAGTTGTATCTCACATTTTCTAGCAAGTCCATTTGCAACAACATTTTTTGCAATATGCCTTAACATATATGAAGCAGACCTATCAACTTTTGTTCCATCTTTACCTGAAAAAGCCCCTCCGCCATGATGTGCTAATCCACCATATGTATCTACCATAATTTTTCTACCAGTTAATCCTGTATCTGCTACAGCTCCACCTAAAACGAATCGTCCAGTCGGGTTTATATAAAACTTTGTTTCAATATCTATCATATCTGCAGGTACAACTGGAATTATTACTTTCTTAAATATATCCTTTTGTAATGTTTCAATATTAACATTTTCAAAATGCTGAGCAGATATTAATATTGTATCAACTCTGAAAGGCTCATCATTTACATATTCAATCGTAACTTGAACTTTTCCATCTGATTTTAAATATGGTATTTCTCCATTTTTTCTTACTTCCGCTAATTTCCTTGACAATTTGTTTGCAATACTTATTGGATATGGCATATAATCCTCTGATTCATCAGTTGCATAGCCAAACATAATTCCTTGATCTCCTGCTCCTCCATAATCAACACCTAATGCTATATCTTTACTTAGCTTTGTAATATTTACTTCAACTTCACAAGTTTTATAATCCATATTTGTTTTTGAATCTGTATAATCTACTTCTTTTAATTTTTCTCTAACTATCTTTTCAATATCTATTATTGCATCCGAAGTAATTTGACCTGCAACAATTACTTTATCTTTTGATATAAGTGTTTCTACTGCAACCCTTGAATTCTTATCTTGTTCTAAACAAGCATCCAAAATAGAGTCAGATATAAAATCGCATACCTTATCAGGATGTCCTTCCGTTACTGACTCACTTGTTAAATAATACTTTTTATACTTTTTCATATTTTACTATATTTTCTCTCCTCTCTTTTATTCTAGTATAACTTCATGTCTTTATTTCAGCTTTTATTTTTTAACAACAACCTACTCGACTTTTTTTATACCTCTACTAATTATTTATTGTATATTTTATATTTAAATTTGTATAAAAATAGAGTAACTAAGTTACTCCATTTAATCTTAATTTGATAATTGAATTTCATATTCCTCAATAATTTTTCTTATTTTGTAATAACATTCCTCTGATACTGCTTTTTCTTTATTAATCCATGATAATATGCTCCTTCTATTAATTCCTGCTTTTCTCGCAAATTCATTTTTAGATATTCCACTTTTCTTAAAGAAATTAACTAATATTTTATCAGGTCCAGACATTAAAAATTCTACATAATCTGATAATATTGGTTTTTCAGAAAAATCAAGAACTTTTATTATTTTCTTTATCTTTTTTATATCTGTAACTTCAATTTCATTTAATTCATACCTTCTATATGTGTCTTCACTTACACCAATTTTTTCTCCAACTTGTCTTTGACTATAGCCCTTCAAGTTTCTAAAATATCTCATTTGATCTGCAAAGTCTGTTGTATTACTATTTAGAATTTTTTTAGGTGTTTTATCAACTTTTATTTTTAAATTATCTTCAATATTTTCTTTTTCTTTTATTTTTGAGAACAGTTCTGCCATTACTTGTCCATCAACAAAACTGCTTTTTTCAGCTGTATTCAAGGCTTTGGCAGGTTTGCCACTATTTGTTGTCATCAGACCACCGTTGCAATTGATAATGCCATAACAATTATCGCAGGCATCCCTGCTCCCACCCAAATAATAATTACTGGTCCAAGTGCTATCTTAGGCAAACTATTCAAAATAACTAAAAATGGTTCTGAAACTTTAGAAATAAATGGTGACCACCAAAGTATTATAGCTATTATTACTCCTGCAATACTACCTAATCCAAAACCAATTAGTGTTTCTTCACATGTAATTTTTAAATGTTCTAATAAATTGTTTGAAGATAAATTCATAAATGTTTTTACTATTCTAGATGGTTGACTTGCTATAAAGCTATCTATAATTCCTCTTCTTGCAAGTATTTCCCACACTGCTATAAAAGCTATTACTATAAATATCTGGGTTGTTAAAATTTCAGCTTTTCTTATTTTTATTTTTCTTAGGTACTTTTTTCGTTCACAAGAGATTATTTCTTTATTTTCCATAATTTATCACATCACTTTCAGTTTTACATTGTATCACTGATATATTTTATGTGAATTTTGCTATTGATGTGATACTCAGGTAATACTATTACAATTATTTATTCAGCGTTCAATTTCTCTTTTTTGACTCTTATAAGATTTCAAATCAGTTACAGGTTCAGGCGAAAATCTATATCTTTCCATAAAAGATTCTTTACTTCTATGGTCATCTAAAAGAACTTGTCCTAAATCATAAATATTAAATCTAGTATATGTTTCCGCTTCTTTATCACTCTTTTCATACAATTCAAAAATTTGTTCTCCAATTTCATGAATAACTACTATAGGATATTTTAAAAAATCCATATTTAGATTAGACGACTTTTTTAAAATTCTAGGAGATTTACTCAAAAATTCATAATCTAGAATTAAACTTGCTTCCCAATCTCTTGGTCTTTTACCTTTGTCTATTGAATTAACTAGTTCTTTTGTAACTTCTTGTAATTCAATTTTTATGCTAGGTCTATCTCCTTTGTTGTATACAGCTAAAGTTCCTACAAAAGGAGCTGCAAAATATTCAGGTGATACTCTATGTATTACAAACTCCATATTTTTATCCTTTTGTTTTTGTTCTTTCATAAACTGTTTTAATTCTTTTTTATCAGAAAAAGTCCCTTGTGGTAAATTTAATTCAGAACCAATTGTTCGTCCACCTCTTACCCTCCACAAATTACTTTTTTCTAATTCTTGTTCATCCAGATTTTCAACTTTATCAACAAATAAGCAATCAACCGTTAAATCCGGAAAATTCTTTTGTAAAAATTTCAATCCATCTATTTTTCTCATATTACACTCCCTCTATTACATCAAAAAAATCATTTTCATTTGTTTCTGATAATACATTCATTCCATTCCACCAAAATGTACCTTCTACATAATATCTTCCTATTGGTGAAGTTGCATTTATATAGTAATTATCATATTCATTTAATTCTGACTTACCTTCTATTTGTTCTATCCTGTTTAAATTAAATTCATCAATTTTTCCATTTGGCATTATTACTTTATATTTAATTTGACCATTAATAACTTCATCTGAATTATTGTAAATTTTCATATGAAATGTTGTAAAATTATCTTTGCCTTTTATTAATTTTTTAGGAAATATGCTCATTTCTAATCCTCCCTTATCTCAATATGTACAAAAAAAGTGACAATCTTCTAGGACTGCCACCATTTTTAAATATTTTATCCGCACATTCTACATGTAAGTATTTTCTTTTTATCATCTTTTACATTTTTTACTTCATTTACTGGTTTGTTTTTTCCCTCTTTGTTCATAACTTCTTTTTTCATTTTAAGCTCCTTTCTAGGTAATAAACCTATTAAATTTATATGTATTGCAAAAAATTGCAACATTAAAAACTATAATAAACATAATGGATCTTCTTCCAGTAACGATTTCTTTAGTGCTAATGCTGTAGCTCTACATCCACCACATATCATTTTATATGTACATTCTTGGCATTTTCCTTTTAAACTTTCTTTATATTCTTTTAGTGTAACAAAAAGTTTGTTTTTTTCTAAAATTTCATCTAAAGATTTCTCTTTAATATTATCTGCAAACATAGGTATATATGAACAAGCTCCTACATTTCCTTTAAAGTCTATATATATAATTTCATCTCCTGCTTCACATCCTGCATAATATTGACTAGCCTCTTTTAAATCTATTCCAAAAACTTCTGGAAATATTGGAATCAATAATGGATCACCCGTCCTGAATTTTATGTTTAGTCTCTTGCACTCTTGTATCAATTCCTTAATTATAATTTTGTATTCCTCATTAGATATCATTAGATCTTCACTCGCATTTCCTGTCAATATAACTCTTCTTGTATTAAATTCTTCTGCTCCATTTTTGCTGGCTAATTTTAATACTTCTTTCGCATCTTTAATTGTGTCTTTTGTAAGAGTATATCTAATTGAAAATTTAACTCCATTTTCTTTTAATATTGGTAATGTATTAATTATTTTCTGAAATGTTCCTTTTCTTCCTCTAAATTTATCATGTATTTCTTCCATTCCATCTATACTTATTGATAATCTAACATTATGATATTTAGCTAATTTTTGAGCTATTTTATTATTTATCAATGTACAGTTTGTTGTTATTACTATATCGTCAAATTTTGTGGTATAATCTAATATTTCAAATAAGTCTTTTCTTAAAAATGGCTCTCCTCCTGAAAGGTTTAATTTGGTTGTACCACAATAATATAATTGAGATAATAAACTTTTGGCTTGTTCTAGTGTTAATTCTTTTTCTTGTGTATTTTTGTTCAAAACTCTGCAATGTTTGCAATTGAGATTACAGTCATCATTTATATCCCATTGAGCAACCATAGGCATATTTTTCGCCCCTCCTTTATTCCAGTTTTTACCATTTTATACCTATATTTTATATTTGTCAATATTTTCCAGAAAGTTTTTCTAATAAAATTTTAAATGCTTCTATATGGCTTGTTTTAAAGGTTCCATTATCACATAATTCATTAACTTTTTCTTCTGGGAACCAATAAATATTTTCAACTTCTTCTTTTTGAAGTTTCATTTCGTTTTCGTCATAGTCTTTTTTTAAATAATATAAATCATAAAAACATCTATTAACATCATCTCTTTCTGAATACATTAATTTCAGTTCTTGTGGCTTAGCCTCCACTCCTAATTCTTCTTTTATCTCAGTTATTATTCCACTTAAGCTAGTTTCTCCTGATTTTGGATGTCCAGAAGTTAGACCAAATTCTCCGCCTTTTTGTTTACTTCTTTTCTGAACCAAAATTTCATTTTTGGAATTTTGAATTAATGCTAAAACTACTAATGTATAAAAATTTTCTGGTGGTCTTTCTTCTTTAAATATTGTTTTTCTCGTATTAATTTTTTCTATATTATATAAATCTCTTTTTTCCATTGTGACACCTCGCTCACTAATATATTATAATATATTAATTTTTTCAATATATATTTCAAAAATGTTTCTTGCTTTTCCAGATTTTTCTAATTTTATTGACTTTTATTTCCATTTTTTGTATAATATAAGCGAATATTTTCATATAGTTATTATAAATTAATAGTAACTATCTAAATATACTTTCGATGGTTACGCCACTTATTAAAAGGAGGACAAAAAGATGAAGCAAAATATTTTCATAGGAGGCGCATGGCCTTACGCAAACGGACTACTTCATGTAGGCCATCTTGCAGCACTTCTACCAGGAGATGTTATTGCAAGGTACTATCGCAAATGTGGTGCAAATGTATTATATGTTTCTGGAACAGACTCACATGGCACTCCAATCACAACTAGAGCACGCAAAGAAAATTGCAAGCCTATCGAGATTGTTGAACATTATCACACAGATTTTTGCTATTGTTTTAACAAATTACAGTTTTCTTATGATAATTACACTTTAACATGTAATCCATATCACAAGAACTTTGTGCAGGATTGTATTAAAACAATCTACAATAATGGCTATATTTATGAAAAGGATGGTCACCTTTGTTGGAAACTCAGTTCTTTTCAAAAAGAAATTGAAGCTTTTGTTTCTTCTCATAAAAACACCTGGCGTTTTAATGCAATAAATGAATCGCACAAATATTTACAAGCTGGTTTGCGTGACCGTGATATTACTCGTCAACTTGATTGGGGAATTGATATTCCTATCGAAGGATATACAGATAAAAAAGTTTATGTATGGATTGAAGCAGTTCTTGGCTATATATCAGCAGGAAAAAACTATTGTGAACAACATGGATTAGATTGGAATGAATTTTACAAAGGCACAAATGTAAAATCTTATTTTGTTCATGGTAAAGACAATATCCCATTCCATACAATTATCTATCCGGCATTATTACTTTCATTAAATGATGGATATCATCTTCCTGATTACATGATTTCAAGTGAATATCTTAATGTGAATGACAAAAAGATTTCAAAAAGTCAAGCAAATGGTGTAACTGCTAGAGAACTTATTGACAAATACAGTTCTGATACTATCAGATATTGTATGATTGCTCAAGCGCCTGAGCAAAAAGATTCCAATTTCAATTATGAATTGGTAACACAACTTCACAATAAGAAATTGGTAGGTGAATACGGTAATTTTGTTAATCGTAACTTAGCGTTTTTGACGAAGAAATTCAATGGCGTTATACCAAATGGGACTGTAGATGAACATGTAAAAACTTGCATCATGAAAACTTATAATGCAGTTGGCACTTTGATTACAAATGGCGAACTTAAAACTGCTATGACTAGAATTCAGGACTTAGTTCAATTTGCAAATAAGTATTATGATGATAATAAACCTTGGATTTCTGTAAAGAATGATATTGCTAGCTTTAACAATATTACTCTTACTTGCCTTGAGCTTATCGTCAATATTGCTAATTTATATGAACCTTTTATTCCTGAGTCTTCTAAAAAAGTATTTAGCTTTTTTGATAAAACAAACTGCAATTGGGAGTATATTTCTGTTCAGCCTTTAACTGTTCTTCAAAATGTTTCTGTTCTTTTTGACAGAGTATAAAGTATATTTTCCCCTCTGGCGCTTCCAGAGGGGTTAAGTTATATTTTTTTCTCCAAGCTCTTTCCACATTAAATTAAAGTATTTACTAAATTTAGGATTTTCTCTACAATTTAAAGGTGTTCTATTTTCCATTTCAAAGTCTATTTTGTGTATTGTTTTTACAGTTGCAGGTCTTTCTGATAATACTATTACTCTATCTGACATACTTATTGCTTCTGATATATCATGAGTCACCATTAAAGCAGTAATATTCTCAGCTTTTAGAATCTTAAAAATATCTTCTGTAACCATTAATCTTGTTTGATAATCTAAAGCAGAAAATGCTTCATCTAATAATAAAATTTTAGGACGAATTGCAAGAGTTCTAATAAGTGCAACTCTTTGTCTCATTCCTCCTGATAATTGAGCTGGATATTTTTCTTTAAACTCATATAGTCCATATTTTTTTAATAATTTTTCTACATATTCTCTATTTTCTGATGTATTTTCTTTTTGAATTTCCAGTCCTAGTAACACATTTTTATATATTGTTCTCCATTCCAGAAGATTGTCTTTTTGCAACATATATCCTATCTTACCATCTATATAAATTTCTCCTGAACTTTTATTTTCAAGTCCTGAAATTATTGATAATAACGTAGATTTTCCACATCCACTTGGGCCTATTATGCTTATGTATTCTCCTTCTTTTATGTCAAAGCTTATATTCTTCAAAGCTTCTATTTCTCCATTTTTGGCTTGATATGTTTTACAAATGTTTTTTACTTCTAATATTTTTTTCATATTCAATACCTCCCCTTTATATATCTTATGAAAAAAATAAGAATACGCAACATGTGACGCATTCTTCCAAATTATTTTGATATTAAATTACAAACTAAATTACTAATTTCTGTTGGATTTTCAATAGGTAAGCCTTCAATTAATCTAGCTTGAGCATATAGAACTTTAGTATATTCTTTAAGTTCATCTTTATTATTTTCATATAAATCTTTGATTTTTTGAGCAATTGGATGGTTCTCATTAATCTCTAAGATAGTTTGAGCCTTAATTTTTTCTTCATTATTAGGCATAGAATTTATGACTTTTTCCATTTTAACTGAAATTGCTCCTTCACTTGTCAAACATACTGGATGATTTTTTAATTTGTGTGTATATCTTACTTTATCAACTTCTTCTCCTACCGCTTCTTTCATAAGTTCAAACATATCTTTATTTTCATCATTTACTTTTTGAAGTTCTTCTTTTTCTTCTTTTGTTTCCAAATCAATATCATCTGCACATACATTTGCAAATTTCTTTTCTTTATATTCTTGTAATACTTGTATTACAAATTCATCAACATTTTCAGTTAAATACAATATTTCATATCCTTTGTCTTTTACACCTTCAACTTGTGGTAACATATCAATTTTGTCAATAGATTCACCTGAAGCATAATAGATAGTTGCTTGTCCTTCTTTCATTCTAGAAACATATTCATCTAAAGTCACTAGTTTCTTTTCTGATGAAGAATAGAACATTAATAAATCTTTTAATTTGTCTTTGTTCATTCCATAATTATCATAAGTTCCATATTTTAACTGCATACCAAATGTATTAAAGAATTTTTCATATTCCTCTCTTTCAGTTTTTAACATATTTTGTAATTCTGATTTTATCTTATTTTCAAGATTTTTAGCTATGATTCTTAATTGTCTATCATGTTGTAACATTTCTCTTGAAATATTTAAAGATAAATCTGGGCTATCTACTAATCCTTTTACAAATCCAAAATAGTCTGGTAATAATTCACTGCATCTATCCATTATTAATACACCATTTGAATATAGTTGAAGTCCTTTTTCATATTCTTGTGAATAGTAATCATATGGTAAATGTGATGGTATATATAATAATGCATTATATGTGAATTGCCCTTCTACTGATGAATGTATTACTTTTAATGGTGGCATAAAATCATTGAACTTTTCTGTATAAAAACTGTTGTATTCTTCTTTAGTTACTTTGCTTTTTTCTTTTTTCCAAATTGGAATCATACTATTTATAGTTTCTGTTTCTATCTATCTCTGTTTCATATTCATTTTCTGTTCCTTCTTTTTTGTGTTGATGTTCTACATCCATCTTTATTGGATATCTGATATAATCTGAATATCTTTTTATTAGCCCTTGTATTTTGTATTGGTCTAAGAATTCACTATATTTTTCATCTTCATTATCTTCTTTTATATGCAATGTTATTGTTGTACCAATGTCTTCTTTTTCACATGGTTCTATTGTGTATCCTTCTGCCCCTGCTGATTCCCATTTATGTGCTTGTGCTTCATCAACTGATTTACTTTCTACTGTTACTCTGTCACTTACCATAAATGCTGAATAGAATCCAACGCCAAATTGACCTATTATATCAATATCTTCTTTTTTCTCATTTGCTTCTTTAAATGCTAATGAACCACTTTGAGCAATTGTTCCTAAATTGTTTTCATTTATGATAATTTGTCTTTTATCTTTGTCTACTTCTATTTTGATTTCTAGTTTTGATGTATCAATATCTAAATTTTGATCTGTTAATGAACGATATGCTAATTTATCTATTGCATCACTTGCATTTGAAATCAACTCTCTTAAAAAAATCTCCTTATTTGTATAAATTGAATTTATCATTAAATCTAGTAGTCTTTTTGACTCTGCTTTAAATTGTTTTGTTTCCATATTAAAACACTCTCCTTTGATATTGCTATTATATATCTATATTTTAGCAATGTCAATAAAAGAGTGCTAATTTTCACAAATTTTTCACATTTATAATCCCATAATAGCTGTCGCTATATTAAAATACACTAATACTGAAAGAATATCAACAATAGTAGTAATTAAAGGTGCTGCCATTATTGCAGGATCTAATTTTAGTTTTTTAGCAAGTAATGGTAATAAGCATCCAATTGACTTAGACAATATAACTGTAACAGTTATACTTAATCCAACTGTACAAGCAAGTTGCAAATTTTTATATTGTACAAAAATTCTTAATCCGTTAATTAATGCTAATGATACTCCAACTATTACTGCTATTCTTATTTCTTTCCATAAAATTTTAAATACATCTTTTACTTCAAGTTCATCTGTTGCAAGCCCTCTTATTATTAATGTTGAACTTTGTGAACCACAATTTCCTCCTGTATCCATCAACATTGGTATAAATGCTACTAATAATGGTACGGCAGCAAATGCATTTTCATAATTTGTTATAATTGTTCCTGTTATTGCTGATGAAAGCATTAAAATTAATAACCAGACAATTCTATTTTTAGCATGCTTAAATACTGATGTTTCAAAATAACTTTCTTCTGTTGGTGCCATAGCAGCCATTTTTTCGAAATCTTCTTCTGCTTCATCTTGTAATACATTAATTGCATCATCAACTGTTACGATGCCTACTAATCTATTTTCATTATCTACTACTGGTAGTGCATATAAATCATATTTATCAAATTTCTTTGCTACTTCTTCTTTATCTTCTAATGTATTTACAGATATTATATTTGTTTCCATATTATCTGCTATTAAGCTTTCTTCTTTTGCTAATATCAACTCTTTAATACTTATAATTCCTTGTAATTTTCTATCTTTATCTAATACATAACATGTATATATTGTTTCAGAGTCTGTACCTATTTGACGTATTCTATCAAGAGCTTGCTCTATTGTCATGTTTTCTTTTAAATCTATAAATTCTGTTGTCATTATACTTCCAGCACTGTCTTCTGGATATTTTAATAATTCATTTATAACTTTTCTATCATTTTTATCAACGTTTCGCAAAATTCTTGTTACTACATTTGATGGCATTTCTTCTATTAAGTCGACCGTATCATCCATGAATAATTCATCAAGCACATTTTTTAATTCTGTGTCTGTTAAATCTTTAATTAGTTTTTCTCTCATATCTGTTTCCATGTATGAAAATGTCATACCTGCTTTTTCTTTTGATAATAACCTAAATATTATAACTGCTTGTTCTTTATCAAGTTCATCTAATATCGTTGATATATCTGCACTTTTCATTTCTTTAAGTTCTTCTTTTAGTTTCGTAAATTGTTTTTTTTCAATTAATTCTTTTATTTCTTCAATATTCATTTTACCATTCCCCCTTTACTACAGTCCCATAATATGTGTTGCAACTTGGAAATACACCAATATTGAGCACACATCAACAACCGTTGTAATTAACGGAGCTGCCATTATTGCAGGGTCTAATTTTAGTCTTTTAGCTAGTAAAGGTAAAGTACAGCCTATTATTTTAGATACAACTACAGTTGCTATTAATGTTATTCCTAAAACAATTGCAAGCTGGATATTTTGATATTGAATCATTATTCTTACTGTATCTACAATTGCAAGAGCAATGCCCACTAGAATAGCTACTCTGATTTCTTTCCAAAGTACTTTAAATACATCTTTTAGTTTTATTTCATCTGTTGCAAGTCCACGAATTATTAGTGTTGAACTTTGTGAACCACAATTTCCTCCTGTTCCCATTATCATTGGAATAAATGCAACTAATATTGGAACTGCTGCAAATGCATTTTCGTATTGTGTTAATATATTACCTGTAAATGCTGCTGATAACATTAATATTAACAACCATAAGATTCTACTTTTAGCATGTTTAAGTACTGACATTTGAAAATATCCTTCTTCTGTTGGTGTTATAGCAGCCATTTTCTCAAAATCTTCTTCAACTTCATCTTGTATTACATTTATAGCATCATCAACTGTAACTATTCCAACTAACCTATTTTCATAGTCAACAACAGGTAATGCATAGAAATCATATTTATCAAATTTTTTTGCAACCTCTTCTTGATCTTCCACTGTATTTACAGATATTATGTTTGTTTCCATTAGACTTCCAATTTGTGTCTCTTTTTTACTTAATAAAATGTCTTTGATATTTATAATTCCTTTTAAGATTCTTTGCTCATCTAGAACATAACATGTATATATTGTTTCTGAATCTGTTGCTATTTTTCTTATTCTTTTTAATGCTTCTTCAGCAGTCATATTTTCTTTTAAGTCTATAAATTCAGTAGTCATTATACTTCCAGCACTATCTTCTGGATATTTTAATAATTCATTTATTGTTTTTCTATCTTCTTTTGGTATCGCTTTTAGTATTTTAGGAACTACATTTGATGGCATTTCTTCTATCAAGTCAACTGTATCATCCATAAATAATTCATCTAACACATTTTTTAATTCCACATCTGTTAAATCATTAATTAATTTTTCTCTCATGTCTGATTCCATGTGTGAAAAAGCTTCTCCTGCTTTTTCTTTTGTTAGCAATCTAAATACTATTACTACACTTTCTTTATCTTCTAATTCATCTAAAATCTCAGATATATCAGCACTATTCATTTCTTTTAGCTTTTCTTTTAATACATTAAACTTTTTTTCATTTAATAATTTTTTTACTTCTTCTACTTCCATTTCTTCCCCCTTATTTTATTTTTTAGAAATGGATAGAACATTTAATAAATCAAAAAATGAATGAATTACCCCAGTCCTTCATTTTTTGATACAATGTTTTATCCATCCTCAGATCAGAATTTTCCTGCGGGTCATCACTCATTTTTCTCACCTCTCTTTTTCAACATTCCTATAATATCATATTTTATAAAAAAAATAAATAGTTTTACATAAATTTTAGCAAAAAATCACCAGATAATGAAGTGGTTAGTTCATATATCCTTAAGACCTCAAGATGTATCAACAAATGGAGTACATAAAATAAATGAAAGATTTTGTGTATCTAATCTTAACACTAGAAGTTCTTATAGAAGCAAATGAGGAATGTTCACGGGCAAACTTGTAAGTTTGAGCCAGAGTGAAAGAGGCTCATTTGCATCTATTAAAACTTCTGTGGTAAGATTGGCTTATACAAAATCTGTAATGGTTTTTATGTACTCCATTTGTTGATACATCTTGAGGCCTTAAGGATATATGAACTAACTGCTTAAGTATCTAGTAACAAAAAACTTAGAATATTTTCATACTCTAAGTTTTTTACTTTTAACCTTATATAACTTTAGGTTCATTATTATCATT
>MNRR01000049.1:23609-28659 GCA_001916055.1 Clostridium sp. 28_12 | reverse complement strand
TAAAAAGAATGATTTTATAATTACAAGCGAAAATATAGATAAAGATACAGCTGAAATAGAATACACAATGACTTGGAATAAGTAAGAGCCAAATTACAATTTAGTAATTTCGGGTGGAGGTATTTATGAAAAAGAAAATTATATTAACAATAGCATTTTTGATTAGTTTATTACCAATGTTATTAAATCAATATGGATGAATGAAAGGTGTACAAGAAATTAGTGGTTTAATAAACTTGCTTAATCCAATAGGTATTATATCTATGCTAGTATTTTTTGCAGGAGTATGGGCATCATTTGAGAATGAGAAAATAAATAAAATACTAGGTATATTAGGAACGATAGGAATTGTAGTTTCGAAAATATATGAGTTTTTTACTTGGCACATAATGAATATAACAGGAAAAATGAGTATTCAAAATAGTATAGAATTTGCTTTTCCAGAATTTTATGTTGGATTATTAATCTCTTTGATTATGATATTTGTTTATCTATGTATTGATAAAATAGTAAAAGAATAAAATGAGTACATTGTAAGGAGAGAGAGTTATGGAAAATAAAACAAACAAAAAATATGATATATTGATGATTGTATGGGGATTATCATTAGGTGTAATTGAACTTTGGCTTATACATTTAGGCTTTTTTGATAGAATAAATATTCAATTTATAAAAGCACCGTATGCAAAAAATTTATTGATTTTGGCAATTATTTCATTATGCTTTAGAGTAATAACTTATTTTATACAACAACCTTATAAACAAAACCTTGAGAATAAAAATAAAATAGTGAGAAATAGACATTTGGCATTGATTTGTAGCATAATAAGTATAACGATAATGTTTTTTATACTATGGAGTATAGAAATGAGTAAAGAATCAGATGGATCTTTATTTTCAATAATTATTCTTACAATTGTATTTGTTATAGTTCAAATTCCATTTTTATTACCAATTTTTTAATAGACAGTATTTTGAATAGATAGTTAGTTGATAATCATTATTTTTTGTGATAGGATAGATGAAAATAAAGTAGTATTTGGAGGCTAAAAAATAATGAGAAAAACAAATTGCATATTAATAATAGTTGCAATATTGGGAATTTTATTTGCGTTTTCTCTTTTTAATAAAGAAGGTATTGTAATAAATGTAAATTCAAAAAATAAAGATTTAGTTTATCAGTCATTAAATGGAAAAATAGAAAATACAGACAATATTACTAAGATTATATTAGGTCAAGGGTGGAATTCTGGTAAATTAACAATTTATCACTCATTTGGAAAAAAAGAAACGTTGTATATTACAGAGGGAATGTTTAAATTAGGAGAATTGGAAAGATATATTAAGGAAAATGGCTATAATTTAGATAATATAGGTTTTACTTTAATAGGAATTTCTGGCTTGATTATGTTTTATTTATTTGTTTGCAAATATGTAAATAAAAAAGCCAAAAGGTAAATTACAAGTTAAAATTGTCGCTCCACTGGTGAGACAAATTAGTTGGACTCATAATGTTGTGATATTAGGTGTTACTAATTCAATAGAAGAAAAGTTTAAAGTATATAGGAGAAAAGTGATTATGAATTTAAGTGAAAACACAGAATTTATAGAAGATGAAAGTTTTGAAAAAGAATTTATAAAAAGATTAAGATTAAGAACAGAAGAAAATGTAAAAGAATGTTTTATAAGATTTACGCAAGGCGATAATGTGTCAGGAGTGGCAAGAGAGGAATTACAAGGAATTGAGGATCTTCTATATGAGTATTATATTAGTGAGTTTGAAGAAAGTCACGAGTGGAGTCAATTAAGTAATGAAGAAAAATGGAATATTTTGGATGAAAAAGTTAACAACTTTTATCAGAATTTTACAGATAGTAAATTAAAGGAAATATATGAAAATATTAATTTTACAGAAGAGGAAAATAAATACATGCAGTTAAAGAAGATGAGGTGCATAGAAGAGCAAACTTCTGCTAAAAATGCTTTAGTTGAAATTATAATAAGAAGAAAACTTTTAGAAATGTTTGGAAAAGAAGAAATTTCAAAAATGTTGAGGATTATATCAGAAAAAAGTTTTGAAGGTAAAAGACATATTATACAATTAATGTCAGATAATCCATTTGGTAAAAATGTAATAGAAAGATGGGAAAAAGAAATTGATGAAAGAGTTCAATATTTGTTTAAAGATAACATAAATTGTGGGGGCTATGCTTTAAAAATAGATCAATGTTTTTTGACTCCTGAATCTTCCTCAACAATTTTTGTTGAGGAAGATTCTCAAGTAATTTCATCATATTTAGAAAAATTTCCATTTATTAGATTACTAGGAAATACTAAACTAGAAGATGATGAATATATTGTTATTTATAGAACTGAAGCTGGACATGCTGCTGATGGTCGTCACTTTATAAGAGTTGAGAAGGATGGAACAATAACAGAAAAAGATGGTAATAGTCCTGTAAGGAAATTTAAAGAATGGACTCCTGCTTTCCAAAATGAGGAAAAAATTATAGAGGTTGTCTTTGCAGTAAAAGAAAAACATCGCATGTTTGGTTATACATATGAAGATGTAAATAAAAATTGTAATGGCAAAAACTTTGAACAAACAGTAGAACAAGCTATAAAAGAAAAAAGAAATAGTTTTACATATCATTGTAAAGAATATGCTTTGAAAAAAGATAAAGAAGGGAATATTGTTGTATGTTCAGAAGAAGGAGAAAAAAGTGTTATTGTAGCTGATGTGCTTTTAGACGATAAAGAAGATGAGAATATAGAATGTGTTACTGTGATAAGAGAAGGTTATGATGGACAAGTTGAAAATTACGAAGGTAAAATAAAGCCAATTATAGTAGATGGAAAATTAGTAAATTATGATTGTTTTCGAAATATTAAAGGTAAAGTTGATGAAAGAGAAGATATTGAAAATGATAATAGATATTAAAAATAAGTAACAAAAATTAGGAGGAATGATATGTTATACAAAATGAAATTAAATGAAAGTCCATTTGAAAGAATAAAAAATGGAACAAAAACAATAGAATTTAGACTATATGATGAAAAAAGGCAGCAGGTAAAAGTCGGAGACCAAATAGAATTTTCAAAATTACCAAACTTGCAAGAAAAGTTAAAGGTAGATGTTATTGGATTATATAGAGAAGAAACATTTGAAAAATTATTCAAAAAATTATATTCTGATGATGAAGAAATAAGTCGAAAAACAGAAGCTATGCATAAAATTTATTCGCCTGAAAAAGAAGAACAATATGGAGTTCTAGGAATCAAAGTAAAAATAAATACAGACAATTTAAAAGAAAGTATTGAAAAATTTAATCCATACAATGAACAAGAAGAAATCGATAAAAAAATAATGCTAAAAAGCATAAAGAATTTGGATGATGTGCTAACTAGACAAAATGAATATGCACATTTTACAAGTTCAGCATTTATTCTTAATAAAGAAAGAACAAAGATTTTAATGATATATCACAAAATTTATAATTCATGGGCATGGACTGGAGGACACAGTGATGGAGACAGTGATCTTTTGTATGTGGCAATGAAAGAAGCTAAAGAAGAAACAGGAATCAAAAATGTTGCACCGATTTTTAAAGAGATTTATTCACTTGAATCAATTGGTGTAAATGGACATGAAAAAAGAGAAAAATATGTTAGTACACATGTTCATTTTAATGTTACATATTTGCTAGAAGCTGATGAAAAGCAAGAAATACATATAAAAGAAGATGAAAATAGCGGTGTAAAGTGGGTTCCAATTGATAAAATATTAGAAACTACATCTGAAGCATGGGTAAGAGATAGAGTATATACAAAAATAATAGAAAAAATGAAGAAAGATAAAATTATAAAAAATTGACTTATGTATACTTTTGTGGTAGAATAACTTGAAACTTGTAAAAAAATCATTTTGCAATTGCAAAGGAGGAGAAAAATGAAGTTCGGAAAACTAACAAAAAAAGCAAAACGGAAAGGAGTAGAGCAAGAAGATTTTTGGGAAGATGTTAAATTTGACAATGCTGATGCAAAAAAATTGGCAACCCAAGATTTTAAACCATGGAAAAATAATTTAGAAGGATATGCGGAAATCGAATTAAAAAAATTCAAGGATTTGTTTTCTAAATTCAATGAAATTGTATTTCCTGTAGAAGTACGACATTCCGATTTATCTTATCCAGGAACACTTAAGGTTGATATTGTTGACAACAATGGAAAAGAGTATTCCTTGAAGCAAGAAGATATATATGACGAGATGTTAGAGTACTCTATTAGAGAAAAAAATAGAGAACCACTTGTAGATGTAGAATATTCTTATTTGCTGTCCAAAGATGAAGAAACGGAATTAGTCAAATTCAGTGTAATCAAGTTAAAAGAAGACGAAGAGATTAAATATACCGAGAAGGTATATGAGACTTATATTTGTGATAATATAAGTCTGCAAACAGTCAATCTGTATGGAGAAGAAAACGGGAAATTAAAGATTGAACATCCAAGAAATAAAGAGATTGACAAAGAAATTCTCGACTATTTTTTGGAGGACGATGGAACAAAATGGTATTACTATAACGTTTTTTCTGTATTTAATTGGCTGGTTAACAAGATTTCTGATAAGGAGGCATCGGTTCATATCATAGCGGAGATTGACGGTGAAGTATATTCTGAAATTGAAATGGTAAAAGGCATTGTGAAAAAACATGTGGTTACCCAAATAATAAACGAAGGCGAAATGCATATAATCAAAAAAATTTTTGCAAAACGACTGAACGAGTTTTTGTTGGAGGAAAAAAATAGAATTTCAAAGTAGTAAGAGAAAAAGGGGGAGACAACAATTTGTTTTCTCCTTTTTCTAAAAAAATAAGAAAGTGAGATGATAAAATGTCAAATATCACAAAAAGAGCAATGGCACAATCACTAAAAAAGATACTAGTAGTAAAAGAATTAGATAAGATAACAATAACAGATATAACAAACGATTGTGGAATAAATAGACAAACATTTTATTACCATTTTAAAGATATTTATGACTTATTAGAAT
>MNRR01000049.1:7721-23597 GCA_001916055.1 Clostridium sp. 28_12 | reverse complement strand
AGGTAGTAGAAAAAATAGAAAAAGAAACAACAATAGAAACATGGCAAGATAACTTTAAATATGTATTAGATTATATGTTAAAAAATAAAAAATTTATAATAAAAACATATAATTCATTGAGCAGAAAAACACTACTAGATTTTTTATTTAATCAATATAATACAATATTTATAGAAATAGTAAATGATTTGTCTAAAAATTACAATATAACAAAAGAAAATAAAATATTTATTGCCAATTTTTATAAATATGGATTTGCGGGAATAATAGAAAATTGGATTGTCACAGAAATGAAAGAAAGCCCAGAAAGTATAATAAAAAAATTAGATGTTATGATATCAGGAAACTTTGAAGAAGCGGTTAGAAAAATGTCAAATTAAAAATGTAAACAAAACTAGACAAAAAATGGATTATGTAAAAAAATTTTACAAATCCATTTTTTTGTTTATTGTAATTTAAATGTATTATATGTAGGATAAAAGCACATAGTAAATAAGGAGGTTGATAAACTATGTATTATAGTAGTGGAAATTATGAGGCTTTTGCAAGACCAAAAAAACCAGTAGATGTAGATAAAAAATCTGCATATATAGTAGGCTCAGGGCTAGCTGCATTATCAGCAGCATGTTTCTTAGTTAGAGATGGACAAATGAAAGGAAAAAATGTACACATTTTAGAAAAAGATCCAATACCAGGAGGCGCATGTGATGGATATCTTTATGATGGATTAGGATATGTAATGCGTGGTGGAAGAGAAATGGACAACCATTTTGAATGTATGTGGGATTTATTCCATTCAATTCCTTCAATAGAAACAGAAGGAGTAAGTGTACTTGATGAATATTATTGGCTAAATAAAGAAGATCCAAACTATTCATTAATGAGAGCAACAATGAATCGTGGCGAAGATGCACATACAGACAAAAAGTTTACAATATCTGATAAAGGTGCAATGGAAATAATGCATTTATTTTTTACACCAGATGAAGAATTATATGACAAAAAAATAACAGATTATTTTTCAGATGAAGTATTAAATTCAAACTTCTGGCTATATTGGAGAACAATGTTTGCATTTGAAAATTGGCATAGTGCGTTAGAAATGAAATTATATATTAAAAGATTTATACATCATATTGGAGGATTGCCAGACTTTACAGCACTAAGATTTACAAAATATAATCAATATGAATCAATGATTTTACCAATGATAGAATATTTGAAAAAATTTGATGTTCAATTTCATTATGGAACAAAAGTAGAAAATGTAAAATTTGAGATATCAGAATATAAGAAAGTTGCAAAAAGTATAATAATTACAAAAGATGGAGAAGAATCAAGTATTGATTTAACAGAAAATGATTTAGTATTTATTACAAATGGAGGATGTGTTGAAAATTCAAGTATGGGTAGTCAAGACACACCAGCAGAAATGAATACAGAAATAAAACCTGGTGGAGGCTGGGACTTGTGGCGTAAAATTGCAGAACAAGATTCAGAATTTGGAAATCCAGATAAATTCTGTTATGATCCAGAATTAACAAATTGGATGAGTGCGACAGTTACAACATTAGATGATAGAATTCCACCATATGTAGAAAAAATCTGTAAAAGAGATCCATTTAGTGGAAAAGTAGTAACAGGTGGTATAGTGACTGTAAAAGATTCAAACTGGTTATTAAGCTGGACATTTAACCGCCAACCACAATTTAGAAGTCAACCAAAAGACCAATTAGTAGGATGGATATATGGATTGTTTAGTGATGTACCAGGAAATTATGTTAAAAAGCCAATGAGAGATTGTACAGGTAAAGAAATTTGTATGGAATGGTTATATCATTTAGGAGTACCAGAAAATCAAATAGAAGAATTAGCAGAAAATAGTGCTAATACAATACCTGTAATGATGCCATATATAGATGCATTCTTTATGCCAAGAAATGGAACAGATAGACCAAAAGTAGTTCCAAACAAATCGGTAAACTTCGCATTTTTAGGACAGTTTGCAGAAACTGAAAGGGATACAATATTTACAACAGAATATTCTATAAGAACTGCAATGGTAGCTGTTTACACATTGTTAAATATAGACCGTGGTGTTCCAGAAGTATGGGGAAGTACCTATGATATCAGAGATTTATTAAATGCAACAGTTAAGTTAAGGGATGGTAAACCAATCACAGAAATGAATTTAGGACTAAAAGAAAAAATTGCTTTAAAAGAAGTTTTAAAACAAATTAAAGGTACTGATATCGAAAAAATTCTTAAAAAATATCATGTTATAAAAGAAGATATATAATAAATAAAAAAAATCCACTAGATATTATTAGTGGATTTTTTATGCGACTTTTCATATTTGTTCATTAAAAAATATAGTCAAAAAGTAAAAAGTGTGATATATTATAAAAAATTAACTAAAGGAAAATGAAAATGGAAAGAAAAAAGAAAAATAAAATAAAAAAAATAATAATAACGATATTATTAATAGTGACTTCTATTACAATGATAGTTATATATACAATAAAAACAAATGGGCAGTTAAATACAACAGAAAAGTTTATAGAATATGATGGAGATATAATGGCAATTCCATATGGAAGAAGCGATATAGATGTTTATGCAGATGGAAAGATTTGGGCAAAATCAGTTGAATATGGAAAAGCCAAAAAGGAAATAGCTTCAGAAGAAATAGAAAAATTGAAAGAAAAACTAAAAGAAATTGATTATATGAATCTAAAAGAACAATATAATGTATATGGAACAGGTAATTATGAAGAAATAGCAATAAATTTAGAAGGAAACAAAAAGAAAATTAGATTAGACTATATAATGTCAAGACAAGATTCAACGAATTTACCAAAAGAATTGAATGAATTTATGAGATTATTTAAAGAAACAATATACGAAAAAGCGGAAGAATAAGAAAGGAATAAAAATGTTTTTTGCAAAACCAGGAGAATATAAAGCATGTGGGCTATTTACAACACAACATTTTGAACTAATTGCAATCACAATAATAGTAATAGTAATAGCACTAAAGAATACAGTAAATAAAACCAAAGAAGAAATAAGAAATATTATAAAAAGATGTACAATAATAATGTGGATATTAGAAATAGTAATAATAGCATTTAAATTAAGTACAGGAGATGTAAAAAATTTAAATAATTATGTACCATTATACTATTGTAGTTTACTATTATATGCAGGAATATTAAGTTCATTTTGTAAAGGTACTTTAAAGAGAGTAGGAGATGTATTTTTATCAACAGGAGGAATAATAGGTGGATTAGTATTTATAATACTTCCAACCACGTCTTTACCAGCATATCCAATGCTACATATTGTTAGTTTACACAGTTTCTTTTTCCATGGTACAATGATATATTTAGGATTATTAATGAACATAACAAACTATATAGAATTACATCTTTCAGACATAAAATATTTTGCGTCATTGGTTGGAATAGTATGTTTGCTGGCATATATGATAAATAAAAAATTTGGAAGCAATTTAATGTTTATCTCACAAAATTTTCCTGGAATGCCAATAGAAATTATATATAATTTAACAGGAAAGTTATATACTCTTGTAATGAGTGTAGCACAAATGACATTACCATTTTATATTGTATATTTTGTAAAGAAAACTATATATAATAGTGTGCGAAAAAAGAGGAGAATAGAGAATGAAAAAAATATCTATAGTAATACCAATGTATAATGAACAAGAAGTAGCAGAAATATGTTATCAAAGAATAAAAAACGTATTGAATAAATTAAGCAGATATGATTATGAATTAATAATAGTAGACGATGGAAGTAAAGACAAAACTTTAGAAATAGTAACTAAAATTGCTGAAACAGATGATAAAGTAGTAATAATATCATTTTCAAGAAATTTTGGACATCAAGCAGCTGTAACAGCAGGACTTAGAGAAACAACAGGAGATGCAGTAGTCATTATTGATGCAGATATGCAAGACCCACCAGAAGTAGTTGAAGAAATGGTTAAATTATGGGAACAAGGAAATGATGTAATATACGCAGTAAGAAGTAAAAGAAAAGGGGAATCTATTTTTAAAACATTTACAGCAAAAATGTTCTATAAAATTTTATATAACTTATCTGAGGTAGAAATACCTAAAGATACTGGTGATTTTAGGCTTGCAGATAGAAAAGTAATAGATGTTATAAATAGTTTACCAGAACATAATAAATATCTAAGAGGACTATTTAGTTGGACTGGATTCAAGCAAAAACCTATAAATTATATTAGAGAAAAGAGAACAGCTGGAAAAACGAAATATCCTCTAAAAAAGATGTTAAAATTAGCATATGATGGAATAATTGGATTCTCAAGTAAACCATTAAAATTGATTGGGCAAATAGGAGTATTCTCAATAGTGCTATCATTTATAATATTAGTATATACAGTATTATCATATATGTTTAACTGGAATAATTTAATGCCTGGTTGGGCATCAATAATGGTTAGCATTACTTTTTTTGCAGGAGTACAATTAATATCCATTTGGATGATTTCTGAATATGTAGCTAGAATATATGACGAATCTAAACATAGACCAGAGTATATAATAAAAAGGAAAATAAAAGATGGAAAAATTGAAAAATAAACAAACTAAAATAATATTTATAGTTGTGAGTATTTTATTAATTATGCCTTCTATAATATTTTTTATAACTGATAAAATTAGTAAAACGATATCAACATATATATATTTATGTTTATTAGGCTTAATGATAATATCATATTATAAACTGATACAAAATAAGAAAGAATTTAAAAATATAAAAGAATTTTTAAAATATGTTATTATAATTAGTTGCATTTTTTTATTTATGATACCTTGGACAAGTTCTGATATATTTTATTATATGGGAGTAGGAGAGCTAGATTCTGTATATGGACAAAATCCTTATTATGTAACAATCAGGAAGTTTAGTAAAGAAAATGAAAAAAATTTAAAAAATGATAGTATATTAAAACAAGGAAATACAAATGTCTGGGCAAATACTACAGTTGTGTATGGACCAATTGCACAGTTGATTTTTAAAATATGTGCAGCACTATCTTTTAAAAATATTAATGTATGTTGGTTAATATTTAAATTGATAAATTTATTAGTACATATAACTAATTGTTATTTAATTTATAAATTAACAGGTAAACTAAAATTTTCTATAATATATGGTTTAAATCCATTTGTATTATTAGAATTTTTAGGAATGTTACACAATGATATAATAGTAGTACTTTTTGTTTTATTAACATTGTATTTTTTGACAAAAAAGAAGAATATATATTTTAGCTTGATATGTTTAGCGTTAGCAACAGGAATAAAATATTTTACAGTTTTATTATTACCAATTGTAATATTTTATTATATAGGGGAAGAAGAAAAGATTAGTATAAAAATATTAAAATGCATAAAATACGGGATAATATTTTTTGTCATAATTGGAATCGAATATATACCATATTTCGAAAATATAGAGGTTATATTAGCTATGATATCTCAAACAACAAGATATGCAAAATCAATATATTCGGCAATGCTTATTATAAACAAGGATTTTATGGAAATAGTAAGAGCAGCAATGATGACATTATTTGTATATTGTTTTGTATTAAAATGTTTTAAATTTTTATTTAATAAAAATAATAGTATAATGAAAATGCTTAGAAAATATAACACAACATTGATATTATTTTTGCTAATATTAACTAACTGCCAACAATGGTACATTGTATGGCTATTTGCGACAATAATGTGGCAGAAACCTAAAATGATAAAAAATATAATTTGGGTAAGTTTAATAACAGAATTTGCAAATAGTATATATATGTTTAAAAGAGAAATATATATATATGATTTGTATTATGTAGCTATAATAATTATTATGTTATTATTAGCACAAGGATATGCACATATAAAAGCAGATGAAGATAGGAGTAATCAAATTGGAAAAACTAGTGTTAATTGATGGAAACAGTATAATGAATAGAGCATTTTACGGAATAATGGGAAGTAAAATGCTAACAACAAAAGATGGAAAATATACAAATGCAGTATATGGATTTTTAGCAATATTATTTAAAATATTAGAAGATATAGAGCCACAATATATTGCAGTAGCATTTGACTTGAAAGGAAAACTTAAAAGAAAAGAATTATATGAAGGATACAAGGCAAATCGTCATGGAATGCCAGAAGAGCTTGCTGAGCAGATGCCAATAATAAAAGAAGTATTAAAAGCTATGAATATAGACATAATCGAAAAGGAAGGATATGAGGGTGACGATATTTTAGGAACACTTGCAAAATATGGAGAAAAACAAGGACTTGAAGTAACAATTCTTTCAGGAGATAGAGATACTTTCCAACTAGCAAGTGATAATATAACAATTAGAATTCCGAGAACAAAAGCCGGAAAAACAGAAACAGAAGACTTTAATAGAGCAAAAGTATTAGAGGAATATGGGTTAGAACCAGCACAATTAATAGAAGTAAAAGCATTACAAGGAGATACTTCTGATAATATTCCAGGAGTGCCAGGAGTAGGCCCTAAAACAGCTATTTCGTTAATTCAAAGATACCATTCAGTTAAAGAATTATACGAAAAAATTGATTCGGGAGAAGATGATTTAAAAGGAAAACAAAAAGAAAATATTGTTGCGAATAAAGACATGGCGGAGCTTTCAAGAACACTTGGAGAAATAGACACAAATGTTCCAATTGAAGATACTTTAGAAAATTTAAAAGTGGAAGAATGGGACAAAGCTAAAGTTCTAAAAATATTTGAAGAATTAAGATTTAATAGATATATAGATAGATTTAGCTTAAGAGGCGCTGAAAGTGCTAATACAAGCAATGAAATTCAACATTTTGAAATTGTAGAAACATCTGAAATACCTAATATTAATAAATTATATTATTTTCTACAAACAGAAGAATGTAATAATCCAGAATTTATTATAAAAAGAAAGATAACAGGAATAAGCATATATTCTGATAATAAAATATATTATATAACTTCGCATGAAGGTTTTGAACAACAACTTAAAGACATATTTGAAAATGAAAAAATAGAAAAATATGGGTATGATTTAGCGCAAGATTATATTTTACTAAAACAAATAAATATAACAATGAAAAATATTGTATATGATGCTAAAATTGCAGCATATATTTTAAATCCAACAAGTAAATATACAATGGATGTAATTGCAAGAGATTATTTAGAAACAGACAATGGTGAATATTTACAATCACAAGGAGCAAGTAAAGAAGCAGAGCAGACATCATTATTTGAAACACAACAACCACAAGCAGATAATAGCAAAAAAATAGAAAACAGTTTGTATGCAGAAGAAATTTATAAACTAGCTGAAATAACTATGAAAAAATTACAAGAAATAGATGCAGTAGAATTGTTTAAAAATATAGATATGCCAACAGTGGAAGTATTGTCAGAGATGCAATGGAATGGAATGTATGTGGATTTACAAGAACTAGAAGAATATGGCAAACAGTTAAAAGATAGACTTGAAATTTTAACACAAGGAATATATGAATTAGCAGGAGAAGAATTTAATATAAATTCAACCAAACAATTAGGAGAAGTTTTATTCGAAAAATTGAAATTAACAGTTGTGAAAAAGACTAAAAGTGGATATTCCACAGATGTTGACGTATTAGAAAAATTAAAAGATGAACATCCAATAATAGAAAAGATATTGGAATATAGACAGTTAATGAAACTTAATTCAACATATGTAGAAGGAATGAAACCATATATAAACCCTAAAACCAAAAGAATACATTCATTTTTCCATCAAACAATAACAGCAACAGGCAGAATAAGTTCAACAGAACCAAATTTACAAAACATACCAACAAGATTTGAATTAGGAAAACAACTAAGAAAAGTATTTAAACCAGCAGAAGATTGTTTATATGTGGATGCAGATTATTCTCAAATAGAATTACGTGTGTTAGCACACATATCAAATGATGAACATATGGTACAAGCATTTAAAAATGGAGAAGACATTCACAAACAAGCAGCCTCAAAAGTATTTAATACACCAATAGAAAAAGTAACAAAAGAACAAAGAAGTAATGCAAAAGCTGTAAATTTTGGAATAGTATATGGAATAAGTGATTTTGGACTAGGAGAGCAATTGCACATTTCTAGAAAAAAAGCAAAACAATATATAGAACAATATTTAGAGCAATATTCAGGAATCAAACAATTTATGGACAATATTGTAGAAAAAGCAAAAGAAGATGGATATGTAGAAACACAATTTAAAAGAAGAAGATATATTCCAGAGCTAAAATCAAGTAATTATATGGTACGTCAATTTGGAAACAGAGTTGCAATGAATACTCCAATCCAAGGAACAGCAGCAGATATAATGAAAATTGCTATGATAAATGTTTTAAAAGAAATAAAAAAGAGAAAATTAAAGGCCAAAATAGTTCTTCAAGTTCATGATGAAATGATGATAGAAGTTCCATTAAAAGAAGTTGAAGAAGTAAAAGATTTACTAAAAACGGGCATGGAAAGTGCATGTAAATTAAATGTACCACTATTAGCTGAAGTATCTGAGGCTACTAACTGGTATGATTGTAAATAGCTCTGAAAAGGAGAGATATACTTGAGTAGAAAAGTAAGAAGAAGATTTAGAAAGCTGATAATATTAATAATAATTATTTTAGCATTAGTATTATCAGCAACCCCTATAAAAACAAAATTAACAAGAAGAATTTACCGAAAAGAATATACAGAATATGTAGTTAAGTATTCTGAGCAATATGGTGTAGAAGAAAATTTAATATATGCTTTAATAAAAGCAGAAAGTAACTTTAATCCAAATGCGGTTTCACATCAAAATGCAAAAGGATTGATGCAATTAATGGATTCAACAGCAGAAGATTTGGCTAAAAAATGCAAAATAAACTTGAAAGATAAAGATATTCTAGAGCCAGATGTTAATATCCAACTTGGAACTCAATATCTTGCGTCATTGCTAAATAAATATGAATGTGTAGAAGTAGCTCTTGCTGCTTATAATGCAGGAAGCGGAAATGTGGATAAATGGATAAAAGATGGTATTATAAAAGCTGATGGATCTGATATTGAAAATATTCCATATAAAGAGACTAATACATATGTTAGAAAAATTATGAGAGACTATAAGATATATAAACAATTATGACAAACAATCTCACCACACCTTGCCATTCTGCACCCAGCTCCAGTTATTTTAAATGTCACTCGTTTGATTGGAGTGAAAATATTTATTTTTATGATGTGATGTTGACAAATTTGCAAGAGATTGTTAATATATAAGCAGAGTTTTTTCGATAAAAATAGGAGGACAAAAATGATATTATATCCAAATGTGCATTTAAAAAGTGTACTAGAAATAACAATAGAATTCTTGCATAAAAATCAAATAAATGCACTAATATTAGATGTAGATAATACACTTATAGATTATGATAAAAACTTACAGCTAGAAATTATAGAATGGGCAAAAAATCTAAAAGCAAATAATATAAAGTTATACATATTATCAAATACAAATAAAAAAGAAAAGGTAAAAACGGTAGCAGAAAAACTAAAAATAGAATATATGTATTTTGCTAAAAAACCATTAAAAACAGGATTTAAAAAAATACAAGAAAAATTGCAAGAAAAGCCAGAAAATATAGCTGTAGTTGGAGATCAAATATTTACTGATATAGTAGGAGGAAACAGATGCAAGATGTTTACCATATTAGTAGAACCAATTGCAGAAAAAGACATTTGGATAACAATGATAAAAAGACCAATAGAAAATGTAATAAAGAAAAAATATCATGAAAATTTAGAAAAAGGAAGTAAATAAAATGTATATAAATGATACACATATAGGATTCTTTATAGGAGCTGCAATATTAGGACTATTTGTGGGGCAATTAATAGAATGGATAAGTAAAAGATTGCCAGAAAACAAGAAAATAATTTCAAGAGACATATTTAGAACTTTAAAAATACAATTTAAACCAAATTACATATTAATGCTTTTGACGTCAGCAATATATGTAGGACTAATATATTTTATAGGAATACAAAAAAGCCTGATTGGAAACTTAGAATTGATAGAATATTTATTATTAGTTCCGATGCTATTATCAGCATTTATAATAGATTATAAATCAAAAATCATTCCAAATAGACTAAATTTAACAATGTTTGAAGTAGGAATAGTAATAGCATTTTTATATGGATTTTCAAATGTAGCAATTACAATAGACCTATTATTTGGTATGATTTTAGGTGGAGGAATATTCTTGATTATTGCACTAATAAGTAGATTAATATATGGAAAAGAAGCAATGGGAGTTGGAGATGTAAAATTTATGGCAGCATTAGGAGTATATTTTGGATTTACTAACACATTAATAATTTCATTGATAGCATTTTTAGTAGGAGCAATTGTTGGAATTGTATTAGTAATATTTAGAATAAAAAAAGCTAATGAATACATTCCATTTGGACCATTTATTGTAATAGCAACATTTATGTGTATGTTTATACCAACAGATTTAATAATAAGCACACTTCAAAAAGTAGTAACATTAGGAGTTTTTTAGGAAGGATTGAAGAAAAATGAATTCAAAAATGCAATGGTTAAGAAATCAACTATTAACTTCAAATTTACAAGGGATGATAGTAACAAATCCAGTAAATATAAGATATCTAACCAATATACAAGCAGAAGGACTATTATTGGTTACAAGGAAAGAAAACATTTTTATAACAGATGGAAGATATATCGAAGATGTTCATAATACATTAACATTATTTGACGAAATAGTTGTATATGATGCAAGAGGACTATCAAAAGAAGATTATGAAAATTTCTTTATGTTTTGCGAAAATGTAGGTTTTGAAGAAAACTATGTAACATATGCTAAATTCAAGGAATATATGCATAAATACAAAGTGAACAATCTTGTTGAAACTGAAAATATGATTGAAAAACAAAGGATGATAAAAGATGAAGACGAAATAGAGGATATAAGAAAAGCATGTAAAATAACAGATGAATGTTTTGAATACATTGTAAATTACATTAGACCAGGAATGTCTGAAAAACAGATATCAAGAGAAATAGACTATTACTATTACAAACATTCAGAAGGAATTTCATTTGAAACAATAGTAGCATCTGGAGAAAACTCTTCAAAGCCACATGCTGTTCCAACAGACAGAAAAATTCAAAAAGTAGATATCATAACAATAGACATGGGATGTAAAATTAATGGATATTGTTCAGACATGACAAGAACTATTTTTGTAGGGGAAGTGCCAAAAAACATGAAAGATGTATATGACTTAGTATTAAAAAATCAAGAACAAGTATTAGATGATATGCATGATGGTGCAAGCACAAAACAAATATCAAAAATGGTAGACAATGATTTTAGATTGCATAACTATGATTTGATACATGCATTAGGACATGGAGTTGGTTTAGATATACATGAAGGACCTGTTTTAAGTATCAATTCAGAAAATACATTAAAAGAAAATATGATAGTAACAGATGAACCAGGAATATACATTCCTGGACAATTCGGTATTAGAATAGAAGATACAGTACTTATAAACAAAGGAACATGTGAACCACTTACAAAATCAAATAAAAAGTATATTATAGTAAGATAGAATTACAAAAGAAGAGGTGTAAAATATATGGCTGTAATTAAAGATGGTGTATTAATGAAGGTTGAAGAATCTGATATGATAGATGGAGTATATATTATTCCAGAAGAAGTTAAAAAAATATCAGAGCAAGCATTTTCAGAAGATTATACAGAACAGAAACAAGAAGACACATGGATGATAGTTAGAAAAGAGAAGAAAACAGACAAAATAAAGAATTTTATTAAAAGAATGTTTCATAGGGCTTGATTTTTAGGTAAATATAGTGTAAAATGGAATAAGTTGAAAATTTATGTAAAGAAAATTGAAAGGAGAAATTAACATGGCAGGAGTATATTCAGCAGGAGATTTTAGAAATGGAACAACATTTGAGATGGATGGTGGAGTATTCAGAGTTGTAGAATTTCAACATGTAAAACCAGGAAAAGGTTCTGCATTTGTAAGAACAAAATTAAAAAATGTAATAACAGGGGCAGTTATAGAAAGAACATTCAACCCTTCAGATAAATATCCGGGAGCAGAGATTGAAAAGAAAACAATGCAATATTTATATAATGATGGTGATTTATATTATTTTATGGACAATCAAACATATGACCAAATGCCACTATCAAAAGATGATTTAGGAGATTGCTTAAAATATTTAAAAGAAAATATGGAAGTAACAATATTATCATTTAAAGGAAAAGTATTTGCAGTTGAACCACCAATATTTGTTGAATTAGAAGTAACATATACAGAACCAGGATTTGCAGGAAATACAACAACTACATCTGGAAAACCAGCAACATTAGAAACAGGATTAGAATTACAAGTTCCTATGTTTGTAAACATTGGTGATGTATTAAGAATTGATACACGTACATGTGAATATATGGAAAGAGTATAGACTATATTTCGATAGAAAGGAATAAATAATGTCAGAAAAAGAATTATTAGAAAAAATTAATCAACTAGAAAAAAGAGTTGCAGAATTAGAAAAAAATGTTTCAGAAATTCAAGAAGATATATATGAATTCGTAGAAGAACCAGAAGATAGCGCATGCGCAGGACATTGCTCATGTTGCAGTGGATGTGAAGAATAATACAAACCAAACCTCAGTTAGTTCATTAGAATAAAGCTGGGGTTTTTATTAAATTCACAATTCGTTCACAAACATTTTGTATAATAAAATCGAGTTTTAATAACTTGAAAAAAGTCGACAATTGTGATATATTAGCCAAAAGAATTGAAAAATGTTTAAGGATTATGTAAGAACATACATCCCTTAGGAGGGACAAAAATATGAGTAAAATAGTACATATAGGAATGGACGTAGGTTCAACAACAGTAAAAATAGCAGTAATGGACGAAAATCTAAAAGAAATATATACATCATATGAAAGACATTATTCAGATACAAAAAATACTGTATGTAAAGTACTAGAACAATTAGTAGAAAAATATAAAGACAAAGAATTTACAATAGCATTAACAGGTTCAGGAGCAATGAGCACAGCAAGATTTTTAGATATACCATTTATTCAAGAAGTAGTAGCATGTAAAAGAGCAGTAGAAAAATACATACCACAAACTGATGTAGTTATAGAACTTGGTGGAGAAGATGCTAAAATAATATATTTTGGAAAATCAATAGAACAACGTATGAATGGAACATGTGCAGGTGGAACAGGTGCATTTTTAGACCAGATGGCATCATTATTAAACACAGATACAGCAGGGCTAAATGAATTAGCAAAAGGATATCAAACAATATATCCAATAGCATCAAGATGTGGAGTTTTTGCTAAAACAGATGTGCAACCATTATTAAATGAAGGTGCAGCAAAAGAAGATATAGCTGTATCTATTTTGCAAGCAGTTGTAAACCAAACAATATCAGGTTTAGCATGTGGAAGACCAATAAGAGGAAATGTAGCATTTTTAGGTGGTCCGCTTACATATTTACCAGAATTAAGAAAAAGATTTGTAGAAACACTACACTTAACACCAGAACAAACCATAGTACCAGAAGAAGCACACTTATTAGTTGCAAAAGGAGCATGTCTAGATGCCAAAGACATGAACCCAATTAGTGTGGAAAAATTAAAAAGTAAAATACAAGTATTAAGACAATCACATGATACAACATCACAGCCATTAAAACCACTATTTACAACAAATGCAGAATATGAAGAATTTAAAGCAAGACATGATAAAGACAAAGTAGAAAAAAAGCCTTTATCAGAACATAAGGGAGACTGCTTTGTAGGAATAGATGCTGGTTCAACAACATCAAAATTAGTTGTAACAGATAGAGATGGAGCTTTATTATATTCTGCATATCAAGGAAATGGTGGAAAACCACTAGAAAGTATTATCGAGATGTTAAAAAAGCTATATTCTGTTATGCCAAAAGATGCAGTAATTCGTTATAGTGGAGTTACAGGATATGGAGAAAAATTAATACAAACAGCATTAAATGTAGACTTAAATGAAATAGAAACAATAGCACATTATACTGCTGCAAAAAAATTTGAACCAAAAGTAACAAGTATTGTTGATATTGGTGGACAAGACATGAAATATATCAAATTAAAAAATAAGGCAATTGATAATATCATGCTAAACGAAGCATGTTCATCAGGTTGTGGTTCATTTATCGAAACATTTGCCAAAAGCCTAAATTTAAGTATAGAAGAATTTGTAAAAGAAGCATTGGAAGCTAAAAATCCAGTAGATTTAGGTTCAAGATGTACAGTATTTATGAATTCAAAAATAAAACAAGCACAAAAAGAAGGATATTCAGTAGGAGACATATCAGCAGGATTATCATATTCAGTAATAAAAAATGCAATTCAAAAAGTAATGAAAATAAGAGATGTAAAAAAATTAGGAAGCCATATAGTTGTGCAAGGTGGAACATTTTATAATGAAGCAGTATTAAGAGCTTTTGAATTGATAGTTGGAAGAAATGTTATAAGACCAGACATTGCAGGACTTATGGGAGCATATGGTATGGCATTACTTGCATGTGAGCAATATGAAGCAAACATGGATATGGAATATCATTCAACACTTGCAACAATAGAAGAAATTGATAAATTAGACATAAAAGTAACACATGCAAGATGTAATGGATGTGAAAATCATTGTCAATTAACAATAAATAGATTTAGCAATGGAAAAAGACATGTATCTGGAAATAGATGCGAAAAAGGCGAGGGAATAGTAAATGAGCATAAAGATTTGCCAAATCTTGTAAAATACAAATATGAAAGAATTTTTGATTACACACCATTAGAAGAAAAAAATGCACCTAGAGGAACAATTGGAATACCAAGAGTTTTGAATATGTATGAAGATTATCCATTCTGGTTTACATTATTCACAAATCTAGGATTTAGAGTAATAATCTCAGAAAAAAGTACAAGAAAGATATATGAAAAAGGGATTGAATCAATGCCATCAGAATCAGTATGTTATCCAGCAAAATTATCGCATGGACATGTTATAAGCTTAATACAAAAAGGAATAAAAACAATATTTTATCCTTGTATGCCATATTCGAGAAAAGAATATCAAGATGCAAATAACAGATATAATTGTCCAATAGTAATTTCATATTCAGAAGTATTAAAAAATAATGTAGAAGAATTAAAAGCTGATGATGTAAAATTCATGAATCCATTTTTGCCATTTGAATCTAAAGCATTATTGAAACGAATGATAGAATTACCAGAATTTGCAGAATATAATTTCACTAAAAAAGAATTAAAAACTGCAATAGAAAAAGCACAGGCAGAATATCAAAAATGTAGAGAAGATATTCATAATAAAGGAAAAGAAACAGTTGAATATATTGAGAAAAATAATTTAAGAGGAATTGTTTTATCAGGTAGACCATATCACATAGACCCTGAGATAAATCATGGAATTGATACATTAATTACAAGTTTAGGAATGTGTGTATTAACAGAAGACAGTGTTGCAGATAAAACATTGCCAGAAAGACCACTTCGTGTTGTTGACCAATGGATGTTCCACTCAAGATTATATGCAGCAGCTGATTTTGTTGGTAGACATGACAACTTAGAATTAGTACAAATAAATTCATTTGGATGTGGAGTTGATGCTGTAACAACAGA
>MNRR01000049.1:0-7691 GCA_001916055.1 Clostridium sp. 28_12 | reverse complement strand
ACATTAATAAAAATTGATGAAGTAAATAATCTTGGAGCTGTAAGAATTCGTTTACGTTCATTATTAGCAAGTATAAATAAACGTTTAAATTCTAAAAAAGATGAGAAGGAAAATGGAGAATATTATTTAAAAAGAAATTCATTTACAAAAGAAATGAAAAAAGAATATATAATATTAATACCACAAATGGCACCAATTCATTTTGACTTTATAGAACCAGTATTACAAAGTGAAGGATATAAAGCCAAACTTTTAAAAGAATGTACACCTCATACTATAGAAACAGGATTAAAATATGTAAATAATGATGCATGTTATCCATCAATTATTACAACAGGTCAAATGATAGAAGCATTGGAATCTGGAGAATATGATGTAAATAAAACAGCATTAATAATGTCACAAACAGGTGGAGGTTGTAGAGCTACAAATTATATTGGATTTATTCGTAAAGCATTAAAAGATGCAGGATTTGAACAAGTACCAGTAATTTCATTTAATGTTGTAGGAATGGAAAAAAATCCAGGATTTAAATTAACAATTTCATTGGCAGAAAAACTTATTAAATCTATGGTATTAGCAGATTTATTACAGAAGATGCTTTATAAAAATAGGGCATATGAAAAAAATAAAGGCGAAACAGAGAAGGTATTTAATGAGTGGATGGAAAAAGCTATCAAGCTTGCAATAAAGAGCAATGCAAAAGATTTTTCTGCTGGAATATATCAAATGGTAGAAGACTTTGAAAAAATTGAATGGAATGCAAACCAAGAAAAGCCAAAGGTTGGAATTGTTGGAGAAATCTTAATAAAATATCATCCATTTGGAAATAACTATGTAGCAAATTTATTAGAAAAAGAAGGAGCAGAAGTAGTGCTTCCAGACTTTATGGGATTTGTTAAATATGTTACTGCAAATGGTGTGATAGCTAATGAATTACTAAAAGAAAGAAAAATTAAATCTGTAATATCTCAAACAGCAATAAAGTTGATGAATTTGTTTGAAAAAGATGCCAAAAAAGCATTAGAAAAATCTAAAAAAGGATATTTGCCAACTTGTGATATTTGGCATTTGGCAGATAATGTTCAATCAGTTTTATCAACAGGAAACCAGACAGGTGAAGGATGGTTTTTAACAGCAGAAATGCTTGAATATATGGAAAATGGTATTCAAAATATAGTTTGTGTTCAACCTTTTGCATGTTTGCCAAACCATGTTGTTGGTAAAGGTGTAATTAAAACTATAAGAGACACATACCCAGATGCTAATATTGTGCCTGTTGATTATGATCCTGGTGCTAGTGAGGCTAACCAAACTAATAGAATTAAACTTCTTATGACTGTTGCTAAAGATAATTTGAAGGCTGAACAGAAAGAAAAAAAGGTTTTACAAAAGGAGAATGAGAAGTCATTAGAAAAAAAGAAAAAGTTGAAAAGAAATCCTAATTTAGGATTTCTTTTCTAATTAACTATTGAACTTTAATATTACCTGTGATAAAATAAAAACTGATTTTAATTAAGAAGGAGAAAATATGTTAGTAGAAATAGAAAAATATATAGCATTATTTTTTATATACTCATTTGCTGGATGGGTAATGGAAACAGTACAAATATCAATAAGACAAAAGAAATTTGTAAATAGAGGATTTTTAATAGGACCATATTGTCCGATATATGGATGTGGAGTATTATTAATAACATTATTATTGCAAAAATATGCAGGAGATTTACCATTAACATTTATATTATCTATTCTAATTTGTGGAACACTAGAATATATGACAAGTTATGTTATGGAAAAAATATTTAAAGCAAGATGGTGGGATTATAGTCAAAGAAAATTCAATATAAACGGACGTATATGTTTAGAAACACTTATACCATTTGGAATAGCAGGAACATTTATATTATATATAGCAAATCCATTTATAATGAAATATATAAATATGATACCAGAATTAGGATTGCATATATTTACAGTAGTATTTTTATTAATTTATGTTACAGATATGATAGTATCATTCAAAATAATTCTTAACCTAAAAGAAATGACAAAAGAATTTAAAGACAATACAATAGAAATATCAACAAAAGTAAAAAAGATTATCAGAAAAAAATTATTTTTATACAGAAGACTTGCTCGTGCATTCCCTAAAATTCAAAATAATATATTATATGATAAATGGGATGAAATGAAAAAGAAAATAGAAGAATCTAAAGAAGAAATTGCTCTTAAAATTGATAATTCTAAGAGAGAAATACGAAATCGAATAGATTCTTCTAAACAAAATTTTAAAAAGTAAATAAAGAAAAATAAAACGGACATTCCAAAGTCCGTTTTATTTTGTGGTATCATAAATTTGTCTGATTTTATTCTTTAAGTTAGCAGAACATTCAACTAAAGGAAGCCTAGGAACTCCAAAATCAAAACCAAGCATATTAATTGCAGATTTAATAGGAATAGGATTAGTCTCAGCAAATAAAGCTTCAATTAAAGGCATAGCCTGAAGTTGGTAAAAACAAGCTTCATCTGTAGCCTTTTTAAAGAAAGAATTGGTAATACTACAAGCAAGTTTTGGCGCAACATTAGATAAAACAGAAATAACACCTTTTCCACCAAGAGAAAGAATAGGGCAAATCTGATCATCATTGCCAGAATATATTGCAAAATCATCTCCACACAAAGAAGCAATTTTTGCAACTTGAGATATATTGCCACTAGCTTCTTTAATTCCAACAATATTATCAATTTTAGATAACTCTAAAACAGTTTCAGGCAGAATATTCATACTAGTTCTACTTGGAACATTATACAAGATAATAGGCAAAGAAACGGAATTTGCAATATTTCTAAAATGAGAAATTAATCCTTTTTGAGTAGTTTTATTATAATATGGCGTTACAACTAAAAGTCCATCAGCTCCAAGCTTTTCAGCTTCAATAGACATTTCAATTGCAGATGCTGTGTTATTCGAACCAGTACCTACAATTATAGGAATTTTGCGTTCACTAGAGTCAACTGTCTCTATTGCACAAGCAATAGCATCATTTTTTTCGGCTTTAGACATAGTACTAGATTCACCAGTTGTACCACATACTACAATAGCATCGACACCAGAAGAGATTTGAAATTGAATAAATTTTTTGAATTCATTAATATTAACTCCTGTTTCATTAAATGGTGTTGCAAGAGCTGTGGCAACACCTGTAAATAAGCATTTTTTCATTGTTCAATCATCCTTTCCATAATCTGAATAGCATTACTGGCAGCACCTTTTCTAAGATTATCAGCAACGACCCACATATTAATACCATGTTTTACACTAAAATCTTTTCTGATTCTACCTACAAAGACTTCATCATGCCCAACAGAAGTAGAAGACATAGGATATAGATTTTTGTTTGGTTCATCTTCTACGATTATGCCAGGAGAATTCTTCAAAATTGATATAATTTCATTTATAGAAAAATCTTTTTCCAATTCAACATTGATACTTTCGCCATGGCAGTTTTGTACGGGAACTCTAACAGTTGTTGCAGTAATTGGTAAATTTGGATGACCTAAGATTTTACGAGTTTCATTAATCATTTTCATTTCCTCTTTTGTATATCTGTTAAGAAGAAAAACATCAATATGTGGTAAACAATTATCATAAATAGGATGAGGAAATTTCAGTAAAGGTTTATCTAGCTTTTTTCGGCCATTTTCCAAATCTTCTAATCCAAGTTTACCAGCTCCTGAAACTGCTTGATATGTAGAATAAACAATTCTTTTTATTTTGAAATTATCATCTAAAGGCTTTAGTGCAACAACAGCTTGAATTGTAGAACAATTAGGATTTGCAATTATGTTATGGTGGGATGTAACATCTTGAAAATTTACCTCGGGAACAATTAAAGGAACATCATCATCCATTCTAAAAGTACTACTGTTATCTATTACTATACAACCTTTGGAAGCTGCAATTGGAGCAAAATGCTTAGAAGTTTCACCACCAGCAGAAAAAATTGCAAAGTCAAAACCCTCATCAAAAGAGTCATCTTTTAATTCTTTAACTATATAATCTTTGCCAAGAAAATTTAGTTTAGTTCCAGCGGATTTATTAGAACTAAAAAGCGAATATTCAAAATTTGGAAGATGTTTCTCTTCTAAAATTTTTAAAGCGGTTCTACCAACTAAACCAGTTGCACCTACAAGTGCTAATTTATAATTTTTCATAATCAGTCCTTTCTTAAAAACAATATATTCATAAGTCAAAATAATATTACTGCAACAATTGTCGATTTATGTCGAACGATTTTTCTTGACATAAAGTAAGGAAACACAGTATAATAGAGGCGCAATAAAAATTTTTATATCAGACCATTCTTGACTATATCCATGGAAAATGTTAAAATAAAAACCAGAGTTTAAAATAAAAAGAAAGAAGGAAAATAAGTGAAAGTATTAGCAGTAGGAGATATTGTTGGAGAAGCAGGTGTAAGAAAATTAAAAGGAATATTACCTGATTTAAAAAAAAGTGATGAAATAGATTTTGTGGTAACAAATGGAGAAAATGCTGCAGGAGGAATGGGACTATTAGAAAGAAACTTTAAAGATTTATTAGAAGCTGGGACAGATGTAGTAACAATGGGAAACCACACATGGGGGAAAAAAGACATATTTAAATTTATAGACCATTCGCAACTTTTAAGACCTGCAAATTATCCAAAAGGTGTTGTAGGTAAAGGATTAGGAATATATGAATGTAAAGGTAAAAAAATTGCTGTAATGAATCTTATGGGAAGAGTAGACTTAAACATACTTACAGAAAATCCATTTATAATGGCAAAAGAAATGATTGATGAATTACAAGGAAAAGTAGATATGATATTCATAGATTTTCATGCAGAAGCAACAGCAGAAAAAATAGCAATGGGAAGATTTTTAGATGGAAAAATCACTGCATTATGGGGAACACATACACATGTGCAAACAGCAGATGAGCAAATATTACCAAATGGAACAGCATATATAACAGATTTAGGAATGACAGGACCAAAAGATTCAGTAATAGGAATGGATATAAGTGCATCACTTAAAAGATTTGAAACAACACTTCCTGAAAAATACAAATTGGCAGAAGGCGAATGTATTTTTAATGCAGTTGAATTTGAAATAGATGATGAAACAAATAAGGTGACTGAAGTCAAAAGAATCTTTATAAAATAATAAAAACTGTCGAATCTTGCGACGAAAACTTGAAAAAATTTCCAATATTGCCTAGACAAAGATTACCAAATGTTGTAAAATACAAAATGTAAACGTTGCAACAAAAATTAAATTATAGGAGGCAGAAAAATGGAAATTTTAAAAATTTCATCAAAATCTAATCCAAATTCAGTAGCAGGAGCTATCGCTGGATTAGTAAAAGAATCACAAAAGGCAGAAATGCAAGCAATAGGAGCAGGAGCCTTAAATCAAGCAGTAAAGGCAGTAGCAATAGCAAGAGGATTTGTAGCACCAGCAGGAGTTGACCTAGTATGTATACCAGCATTTGCTGAGGTAGAGGTTGAAGGAGAAGACAGAACAGGAATAAAATTGATTGTAGAATCAAGAAAATAAATGAATAAGTTAATAATGTTTGGGGGCATTTTTTAGTGCTCCCTTTTTGTGCAAAATTTATAAAAAGTCTTGAAAAAAACGCTATAATGATATATTATTACAAAAGTAATGAGGTGGTATTTTGAAAGGAAATTGGATAAAATATGTATTTATAATATTCATAATATTAGTAATGATTGCAGTAATTCACAAGGTAAATGAAAAAGAAAACCAAAAAGAAGAAGAGCAACCAAAAGTAAGTACGGACGAAGAAGTAATAAAAGACATGACATTAGGAGTAGCATCATTTGATACAATAAATCCTATATTAAGTCAAAACAAGCATGTACAAGAAATATCAAGAATAATTTATGAACCATTATTTGAATTAGACTCTGAATACAAATTACAAAAATGTCTAGCAAGTGACTGGGCCAAAACAAGTGCTACAACATACCTTATAAAAATAAGAAATGATGTAAAATGGTCAGATGGAACTCAATTTACAACAGATGATGTTACATTTACAATAGACTTATTAAAACAAATTCCATCAATATATGGAAGCAATGTTCAATACATAATTGGGGTCGATAAAATTGATAGTGATACAATTCAAATAACACTTGATCACGAAATTCCATTTTTTGAGTATGACTTAATATTTCCTATAATGAGTAAAGCATATTATGAAGGACAAGACTTTTTAACAACAGAAAAAAATAATGCACCAGTAGGAACAGGAAAATATAAAATAGTTGAAAATGACAATGATAAAATTGTTTTAAACAAAAATGATAAATATACAAGAGACAATTTAACATTAGAAACAATAACAATAACTAAATATGCAAGTCTTGGGGAACTTTATAATGCATTTAAATTAGGAAAAATAGATATTGTAACAACAAATAATATATCAGTAGATAGTTATATAGGAACAATTGGGTATAACAAGCAAGAAGTAGCAGGAAGAGAATTTGACTATTTAGCATTAAATACACAAAATCAGATATTGGCAAATACAGAAGTAAGAAGCGCATTAGCACATGCAATTAATAGACAAAATATAGTATCATCAATTTACAATAATAAATATAAAGTTACGGATTATTCATTAGATTATGGAAGTTGGCTAAAAGGTGAATCAGGAGACAATTCGTATAATCCTGAATTAGCAAAACAAGTGCTAGAACAAAATGGATGGGAATTCAAATATAATAGATGGCAAAAAACAGAAAATTATTATACAAGAACATTATATTTTAGATTAGTTGTGCAAGCTTCAAACACAAATAGAGTAACAGTAGCAGATATGATAAAAGCAGATTTAGCTAATATAGGAATAGATGTAACAGTTATAAAAGCAAGTGATAACCAATATCAAAGCTATTTACAAAACAAAAATTATGATGCAATAATAACAGGCACAACACTTTCAGCAAATCCAAGCATTGAAACATATATTAATTCATGCAACTTTGATAATGAAGAATTAAACAATTTGTTAGCAGAAGTAAAAAATATAACTAAAGAAGATTTGTTAAAAGAAAAATATAAAAGAATACGTGAAATATTTAATGAACAACAACCTTATATAGGATTATACAGCAGTTATTATGCTGTTAATAGTAGTTGGACACTTAAAGGAAATATATGTGCCAATTGGTATAATATTTTTATAGACATCAATAATTGGTATAAAAATTAAAAAATTGCTTGACAAAAGAAAAGATAAGATATATAGTATAGATATCGAACAAAAGTTTATATAAATTAGGAGGAAGAATTACATGGAAGAAAACGTAGAAAAAAGAAAAGCGTTAGAAGTGGCAATGAGCCAAATAGAGAAACAATTCGGAAAAGGTTCAGTAATGAAATTAGGCGAATTTAAAGCGATGGAAATAGAAGCAATTCCAACAGGTGCATTAAGCTTAGACATAGCATTAGGAATAGGAGGAGTACCAAGAGGAAGAATTATAGAAATATATGGTCCAGAATCATCAGGAAAAACAACTTTAGCATTACACGTAATAGCAGAAGCACAAAAAACAGGTGGAGAAGCAGCATTTATAGATGCAGAACATGCATTAGACCCAGTATATGCA
>MNRR01000048.1 GCA_001916055.1 Clostridium sp. 28_12 | reverse complement strand
ATCTTTGGAACAATATTTGATGGCATTTCTTCTATTAAATCAACTGTGTCGTCCATAAATAATTCATCTAGTACACCTTTTAATTCAGCGTCTGTTAAATCTTGAATTAGTTTTTGTCTCATGTCTGATTCCATATGTGAAAATGTCATTCCTGCTTTTTCTTTTGGTAATAATCTAAATACAATTATTACACTTTCTTTGTCTTCTAGCTCATCTAATATTTCTGAAATGTCTGCACTGTTCATTCCTTGAAGTTTATTTTTCAATACTGTGAATTTTTTTGTTTCTACTAATCTTTTTATTTCTTCTATTTCCATTTCTTTCCCCCTCTTAATTTTTTAGAAATGGATTAAAAGATAACATATTAAAAAATGAGCAAAGAACTTTTCCTCACCTTTTGGTATGTTATATTTTTATCCATTTTCAGCTTTGGATTTTCTTTCGGTCCTTCACTCATTTTTCTCATACTCCTTATATATTTTTATTTTCTACCTATATAATAATTCTTCTTACCTCTTTTGATTATTATGTATGTGTTATCTATAAACATATTATCATTTATCATTGTTGCTACATCTGTAACTTTTTCTCCATTAATTGAAACAGCCCCACTTTGTGTAAATTCTCTTGCTTCTCTTTTACTAGAAGCGGCTCCAACTTTTACTAGCATATCAACTAAGCTTATATTGCTTTCTACATCTTTTATATCTTGCTCATCGAACAAGTCTGAAATATCTTGTTTTGTCAAGTTTTTAAATTCATTATTGAATAAACTTTGAGCTAGCTTTTCTGCTCTTTCATATTCTTCTTTTCCATGTAAAAATGTTATAATCTCTCTTGCTAATGCTTTGTGTGCTTCTCTTAATTCTGGATGTTCTGCATTTTTCTTTGCATATTCTTCAATTTCTTCTTTTGATAAAAATGTATATATTTTTAAGTAGTTAATTACCATACTGTCTTCTACATTTACAAAAAACTGATATAACTTATAACTTGATGTTTTATTTTTGTCTAACCATAATGCATTTCCTTCACTTTTTCCAAATTTCTTTCCTTGTGAATCTGTAACTAATGGCATTGTAAATCCATATACTTCATCACCTGTTGATTTTCTTATTAAATCAATTCCAGCAGTTATATTTCCCCATTGGTCAGAACCTGCACATTGTAAATCTACACCATTAAATTCGTGCAAATGTTTAAAGTCTAGTGCTTGTAATATCATATATGAAAATTCTGTATATGTAATTCCAGATTCAAGTCTTCTTCTTATTATATCTTTATCTAACATATAATTTACATTAAAATATTTTCCGTAATCTCTTAGAAAATCAATTACATTTATATCTTCGTACCAATCATTATTATTTACAACTTCAAACCCAAATATTTTTTCTACTTGTTCTTTTAAACATTCAAAATTATGCCTTACTTGTTCTTTACTTATCATAGCTCTTTCTGTTGTTGGCCTTGGATCTCCTATCATTCCTGTTCCACCACCAACTAAAAGTATTGGGTGATGCCCTGCCTCTTTTAATCTTTTTGATATTAAAAAACTTGATAAGTGCCCAACATGTAAACTATCTGCTGTTGGGTCTGTTCCTATATAAAATGTTAATTCACCTTTATTTAATTTTTCTTCTAATTCTGGACTTGATATATCTTTTATTAGTCCTCTCCATTTTAATTCTTCTACTAGTGTCATATTAGCTCCTTTCAAACTCGTAAAATCTTTACATATTATAACATATTCACTTTATTTTTACAATTATTTTTTTCTTTTTTGACAAACAATGTTTCATGTTGAATGGAAAAAAGGACCTTTATTAAAAGTCCTTCCTCCGTTTGGCATTACAATTTGGCTAACATTTTTTTGGCCTGCTTTACCATTTCTTCTACCTTTTTTAGCTGATATGCATTCATTTCGTCTTCTTCAAGCCAATTTTCACCTAATTCTATAAGCTGATTTCCTGCTGTTCTTATAGCTTTTCCAAATTTTTCTACTTTTTCATCATTTTTCAAGTTTTTTTCAAATGCACTTTTCTTTGAATATGCATCTTTAAAACTCTGAAATGAATTTTTGAAAATTTGGAATCTTTTTTTCATTTTGGCTTGTCTTATAATGAACATTCCTAATAATGCAAAATCGCAAATCATACTTGCAGAATAATTTAATACTAAAATTTCATTTTCTTTGTAAGTATTAATCATTTTTTTGCTTATCAGCATATACAAATAGCTTAAAATAATAGCGGCTAACCATAAGTTTCTTTTAGACATTTTTTTCATAAGTTCTCATCCGTTCCCAAGCTCTCTAGTATTTTTCTTGTTTCTACTACCATCTCGTTGATGCTGTCATTTCTTCTTGTTCCAAACCTGGATGTTGAAATGAACTCAAAACCCATTTCTAACAAATAATTTGCTGTCTGTGAGATTTCATCTTCAATACCTGTAATTTTCTCGGTTTCATTTTTGAAATATGCATCAGACCATTTTCTCTGCAGGTCTTTCAGTTTTTTGAAGCCAATTTCATATTCCCGGAAGTCTCTGCTGTCCATAATTGCTGCCATTATAAAGGTCATTACCTCTATAGTAGCTAGTATGTAGCATATACTCATAAATCCAGTCATTGAGGAACTCATGCTACCTCCTACTGAAAATTTTCTGGTTAAGTCTAAAATACTCAGACACGCCAGAATAAACAGTGCTTTTACCAAATTCTCTTTTCTTGCCATTTTGTTTTCCTCCTTAAAAATTTTTTTACTTTGCGGCATGTACTCCGATGAAAAATGGAGTTTTATTGGTAACATAATAATTATAACATATATAGGCTTTATTTGGCAAGCCTTTTTTTCAGTTTGGATGCAACTTTTAGAAATTTAAACCTCTACAAATTCCATTTTCACTTTAAATAAGTCTCCATCTAGTGTCAATTCAAATTTTCCATTCTGTAACTCTGTTAAATTCTGTGCAATAGAAATTCCAAGTCCGCTTCCTTCTGTTGTTCTGGATTTATCTCCTCTAACAAACCTTTGCATTAGTTCCTCTGCTGAAATATTGAGTCTATCTTTAGAAATATTTTTTATTTCTATACTCAAATTTTGCACATCTGAAAACGCTTTTTTTCCGTTCCTTTTTACATCAATATATACTCGTGAATTCTCTAATGCATATTTCGAAATATTGCTATACAAGTTTTCTATTATTCTATACATATATCTACTATCTGCCATAATATTTATTTCATCATCAGCAGAATTAACTATAACTTCTAATTCATGTTTTTTGAATTTATCTTCAAATTCTCCTGTTGCCTGTTTTATAAGCTCTACTACATTAATTTTTTCAAGCTTTAAAGATATATTACCTGTTGATATTTTAGAAGCTTCTACTAAATCTTCTGTGAGTTTTTTTAATCTTTGTGACTTATTATCTAATATTTCTATATATTCCTCAGCTTTTGAATTTTGAATATTTTCTTGCTTTAATAAATCAACATAGTTAATTATAGAAGTTAATGGTGTTTTAATATCATGTGAAACATTTGTAATTAGTTCAGCTTTCATTCTTTCACTTTTCATTCTTTCCTGAACAGCATTTTCAAATCCATTTGAAATATCATTTAGATATGTTACAGAACTTTTGAATAGCATTGAAAATTCATTTTGGTTCAATTCATTTTTATTATTTCCGTCATATATCTCTTTTAGTTTGTTTTCTATTTGCGAATATTCTTTTGAAATTTTTATAACTTTATATATACAAAAACACAAAAATGCAACCACTACTAGCGGAAATGTCCTACTGTTTTCAAATATTAAAGCAATTACTATCCATAAGAAAATCATTATACTAGCAGAAATTATAACCTTTGATGTTGTTTTGGCTGAATATGTAATTGTTTTCCATATGTCTTTTATCTTGTTAACTATTTTTTTGCAAATTTGTAACCACCATATCAAAATCTTGCCTATTATAGATGTTCTAAGAAATTGTTTTGCTTTTATTCTTTTTATTATAGTTGTCATAGTTATTACTGAACATATATATATTACAAAATATGCAGTTATCGCAATTGAGATTATCGCATCATAATTATTTTCAGCGACTTCTAACATTACAAATGGTATACAACTTATTAACATTGCAAAAAATATAACTATTTCTATTGGAATATTGTCAAAGCTGTTCATTTCAACTTTTTTAACTTCATCACTATGTCCAACAGAAATTACTAAATATATAATAAGTAGTATTGTTAATATTGAACTAGCTGGAAAAATCACATATGCATTATCATTTATTGGTTTTACTGTGTTTAGAAAGTTTAATGCAATTTTTCTTTCAAAATTCTGATTCAATTCTTCTTTATAAGAACTATATATTTCAAATTCCTTTATATTTGCCGTAATGTATTCTATATAGCGACCATCTACAAGTGTAGTATCTGTTTTGTTAGTATCTGTTGTATAATATGTAATTATAAAGTTATTCAGATACTTGTTGCCATATCTAGAAATACTTTGAGAATCTGTTTGTATATTTCCATTTAAAATATCGACTTTTTTACTTTGGTCTATTTCATCAATTGTGTTTGCATTTATATTCGTAATAGCTTTGTTTTTATATATAATCAAAAAGTTCATATCTTTTAACTCTGAATAACTTGTATATTCAGAAGAATCATATAAATGATATATTTCCATTTCTCCGTCTTTTATGCAATTATATGAACTATTATTATGTATTAGTTCATTAGAAATCTCTCTTAAAGTCATCAAATAATCATATGAAAAACTTTCAGAGTTAAAATATTTCTCTTCACTAAAATATTTAGAATTTTTTATAGCTATACACATAATAGATAATATTAATGCTATTATTGTTATTGATAATACACCATAACTAATTCCTTCAAAAAACTTATTTTTCTTCATTTCTACCTCCTGCACATTTTATTCCGCTTTTTTTCCGTGCAATTTTGCACACCTGAGATCGCTTTTTTTCCGTGCAATTATAACGCTTCAACTTTATAGCCTATTCCCCAAATTACTTTTAGATATTTAGGTTCTTTAGGATTTATTTCAATTTTTTCTCTTATGTGTCTTATATGTACTGCAATTACATTTTCTGCTGCATAACATTCTCCATCCCATACATTTGTGTATATATCTTCAATTGAAAATACTTTTCCTTTGTTTTTGGTCAAAAATTTTAATATGTTGTATTCAGTGGGCGTTAGTTTTACTTCTTTTCCATCTACTATAACTTGCTTTAGTTCGTCATTTATTATCAGTTCTCCATCTTGAATGATATTGATATTTGATGTTTCACTTTTAGAAGCGGATTCATTTATTGAACTTCCTAATTTGGTATATCTTCTTATTAGTGCATTTATTCTTGCTATTAATTCTATTGGATTAAATGGTTTGGTCACATAATCATCAGCCCCTATATTTAACCCATTTATTTTGTCTATGTCTTCTGATTTCGCTGATAGCATTATCACTGGTATATTTTTATCTCTTCTTATTTCTTCAAGTGTTTCTATTCCATCCTTTTTAGGCATCATTACATCTAATATTATTAATTGTATTTCGTTTTTCTTTATTTCTTTTAATGCTTGTTCTCCATCATATGCTTTTATTATTTCATAGTTTTCTTTTCCTAAATATATTTCAATTGCTTTTACTATTTCCTTATCATCATCTACTACTAATATCTTGTACATGTTTTTATCCCTTCCTTTTTCATTTTATATTATAACAGATTTTTATTAATAAAAAATAGAGAAATTATTAAGTTTTTATTAATTCATATAAAATGTTTTTTTCACACAAATAAAAGAAGAGAAAGTTTAAAACATAAATCTTCTCCTCTTTTATTCTATCTGTCTTGTATTTCTGATGATTTTCTCGAATGTTGGCTATCCATTTCTAATAAATTCTTTAAATAGTCTCTTTTGGGATTTGTAAACTTTTCTAATTCTTCTGTTGTTTTTCCTTTTTTTATAAAATGAAGTTTTCCAAATTCTATTTCTAAATTGTTTTCTTTTAAATATTCTAAATATTTTTCATAATACTCTTGCATTTGTAGCTTATTCATATTTAATTGTGCTTTTGCATATAAAATATATGTATGAACTTTCTCTTTAGGAAGACATATATAATTTATATGAAAGTTTTCTACCATTTTTTTATCTTGCAAATTGATGTTTAACTCTTCTTTACATTCTCTTATTATTGTATTAAATATATCTATTTTTCCATCTTTTATGTCATTATTATCTGCACTTCCTCCTGATATTTGCATACAATGTGGAAATGAAGTATTATCTGCTAACTCTCCTACTATGTAATAATTATCACTAGTTTCTATTAAACACCCTGCAACTAAACTGCTACATGCATATTCTTTACTTAGTCCAATTCTTTCATCATATAAATAATGTGCATAATTTGTTTTTTTACAAACAATTTCTATTTCTTTTCCCTCTTTTTTATATTCGCCAACACACATTAACTCCCCATTCCATAAATTAGGATTTTCTGTTTTACATTTATTCCAAAATTCTTCTATTTTTCTTTTTATTTCATTAGGTAGTGCTATTTCTTCATCTTGAATTCTTATATTTATTGTAGTTCCTTCTATATTTTCTATCATACTTTTCCCTCCAAACTATATCGCTATTTTATCATAAAACATTTGGAAAAGAAAGTATTTTAGTTAAATATTATCATTTCTAATAGTCTCAATAATATTTTGCTTATTAATTTTATTCAAAGAATATCTCATAATAATGCCAACAATAACAGCAATAAATACAACAGAAATTATAACAGCTTTAGTTGGGTAAACAAATTTCAAATTTTCTGTTGCTTGGCTTCCAATTGAAATTTTATAAATCCAATAAGAAATACCAGAACCTAAAGCAATTCCTATTATTAAAGACTTCACACCATAAAATACACTTTCCAAATTAATCATTTTATCAAACTCTTTTTTAGTCATACCAATTGATTTTAACATTGCAAATTCTTTACTTCTTAAATTCATATTTGTTGTTATTGTATTAAAAATATTTGTTACACCAATTAGTGTAATTACAATAATAAATCCATATAAAAATATTGATATAAGAAGAACCATTTTATTTTGTTGTTCGGCTTCTTCTTTGTAATTTGTATAATTAAGTTTTATTCCTTCTTTTGCAAGTCTAGTTTCTTCTTCATCTAGTTTTTTACAAAATTCTTCTGCATTACTTGCATTTACATATGCACTATAACAACCATAATCTTTTAATTTATCCATAAATTCATCACTTACCAAAAATGTTCCAGAAAAAGTATATCTATTTGCATCTAAAGGACTTTGGTCTGAAATTTTAGCTATTTTTAGGTTTACTTCTTCATTTCCTACTGTTATACCTTTTACAACATCATTTTCTTTAAAATTAAATGGAATCATCCTTTCTGATTTTTGGCTTTCATTGTCATATGTATAAATACTAGAATCATCACAATAAATAATAGAATCTTTATAATCATCATATTTTCCACCAATTTTTTTCACATACTCTCTATATGCTTCATTCCCTATTGAAGTAATTGAAATAGTCATGGCTTCATCTATTGAAGCTGAATAGCTTTCTTTATAATACTTTTTAAATTCCTCTGTTGCAAATTGCTCTATATTGCATTTATCCAATGATAGTGTTCTCATTATTGCATATTTATCTACATTGGAATTTTCCATAAGTTTTTGGTAATACTCATAAGTGTTTTTTGCACTATTTTCATCATTTTTTTGATAGTCTGAGTAACTTGAATAAATAGTAATATTATAATCCATTTCTTTATAATAAATTCCTGTCATTCCAAAAGCATAATTCAAGAATGTGCTTAAAGATATAAATACTGTAATACTTACTACAAGTGAAATAACAGTAGTTCTATATTTCTTTTTGTTTCTTTTTAAATTTTTATATGCAATTTCTCCACCAATTCCAAATATTTTTGAAACTAATTTTGGACATTTAATTTTCTTTGATTTTATTTTTATATCAGTATTGCTTCTGATTGCATCTATTGGTGATATCTTTGCTGCTCTTCTAGCAGAAAATATACAAGATAAATAAATTGTTACAAATCCTAAAGTTATACTTATTATAACTGCCCAATATGGCATACTAAATACAAATTCAACTTCATTTGTAAATACGCTTTTTCCAACTAATTCAGTTGAAACTCTCATTAAAATAAATGTTGCTAATACTCCACAAAGTATTCCTATTGGTATTGATATTAAACCTAAAAGCATTCCCTCAAATAGTACATTTTTCTTAATCTGTTTTTTAGTTGCACCTATACTTGACAACATGCCATATTGTTTCATTTTCTCTGTTATAGAAATTGCAAAACTGTTCCTTATTACAAATACACTAGAAATAATTATTATTCCAATTACTATTCCGGCTAAAGAATACAACATTTGTAATGTTCCACTATCTTTTGTAACTCCAGACCACCTTAATAATTCTGAATTTGTAGTATATTTTGCATCTGTTAATTGTTTTTCAATATCTTTAGTAATATTATAAGATTCTCTAATATTTTTATATTTTGCAGCAATATTCACCGGTAATTGCTTATTTTCATTATCTAACAAAGTAATTACTGTGTACCCAGGTGCACTATAATCTTCTATTTCCATATTTGGTCTTTCTATGACACCAACTATTGTAAATTCTCTTGATTGAGTTACTTCTAAATGTTCTGCAACATAGTCTTCTTCCCCTTCATCTTTTGAATTATTATATGTATTGTTTTGTTTTAACTCTTCTCCATCCTCAGTTAATCTTTTTCCTATATTTAAAGTTAATTTGTCTCCAATATGGTAATATGTAACTCCACCATTTGACTCTAAATGTTTAGGAATTACTATCTCATTAGAGTTTTCTGGCATTCTTCCTTCTACAAGTTTTAATCCCCAATCATTTAATGCATCTTTATCAAATGCCATCAAATACAAATATGGTTTATATTCATTTTGAACTTTTTCAAGTTTGGAATAGCCAATTCCTTGCGTAATAAATGTGCTCTTTACATTTCTGTTTTCTAATATATATTTTTGTTCATTCGGTTTAACATCAAAAAATACTGCATGATAATTCCCATCAGATTCTTTTGCATGTTGTATAAGTGTTTGTTGAAAGCTTGAAAATACTCCTGCTACTGCACATATCAATGCAGTTGACATTATAATTCCCATACATGTTGCAATTGTTCTTTTGATATTTAATTTTAGACTTCTTATTGTAAAATTATTTAAAACATTTTTCATCTTTTATAATCCTCCCATCATCTATTGTTATAACTCTATCTGCCTCTAATGCTATTTTTTCATCATGTGTGATAACAATAACAGTTTGATTATATTTTTTATTAGATAGTCTTAATAATGAAATAATTTCTTCAGATGCTTTACTATCTAGATTTCCTGTTGGCTCATCTGCTAACATAATTGCTGGATTGTTTATTATAGCTCTACCTATTGAAACCCTTTGCTGTTGTCCCCCTGAAAGTTCATTTGGAAGATGTTTTCTTCTATTTTCTAATTTCAATGTTTTTAGCATTTCATCCAATTTTTCTTGTTTTACTTCTTTTCCATCTAAATTACATGGTAATGTAATATTTTCTTCTACATTTAATATTGGAATCAAATTATAAAATTGATATATTAACCCTACTTGTCTTCTTCTAAAAATAGCAAGTTGTTCATCATTTAATTTATAAATATCTTGACCATCTATAAAAACTCTTCCACTTGTTGGTCTGTCTACCCCTCCAAGTAAATGTAATAATGTTGATTTTCCGCTTCCAGATGCTCCTACTATTGCAACAAATTCTCCCTTTTCTACTGAAAATGATATATTGTTTACTGCTTTTACTTCGTTTTCTCCTTTTCCATAAATTTTGTTTAAATTTTCAACTTTTAAAATTTCCATAATTAATCCTCGTCCTTTCATTATTTGATTATATCTTAATCTTTAAATGTGACTCTAAAGTGACTCTATCAAAAAAAAGATTCAGTAGAGTATTACTAAATCTTTTATATATAACTCATTTTATTATTCATAGATTTCATCAAATCTTTAATTTTAGGCTTATTTCTCTTGATATATTTCTTTAATATCCCTTTATATTCCAATTGTAATCCTTCAATTTTTTTAAAATCTTCTGGTTTTATTATTTCAGGCAATTCCGCTACTGACGTTATTCCTGCTGATTTTAAAACATGTTTTACAAATTCAGCACAATAAAAATTATTTTTTTAAAATGGTTAATAATCTTCACTAGTCTATTATACTGTTCATCTTCAATATTTAATGAATATATATCTGTTCTAGTATTTTTAAATCTTTTAAATGTTCCATTCTTTATACTTTCATGGACAAATCCTCCCCAAAACGGATTATATGGATTCAATCTACCAAAACTATACATTTCTTCTAATTCTTCATCTAGTGAAATTTATTCTAATGTGTCTTTAAATATTGTATATATTCCTCTAAACACATATTAAGTTCATTCATTTTTTTTGCATTTTCTGCCCCAACATATCTCCAATGCCAAGATTCATATGCTATTTTTGTTATATCTTCTTTGTCTTTAGGATATCTTAAAACAAATCCGTATTTTTCAGCATTTTTCTTCTTAAATCCATCTAATTTTTCGAAACTATTATCTACTGTATTAAAATCTACTGCAAGTCCAAGATTATGGTCACTTGAACCTGGTTTATTTATATATTCGTTAGTTAATTCTTCTGCTTCTTTTTGTGTCTTTCCTTGTTTTAAATATTTTTGCACACTGTTATCATAAAGTTCTTTTTGTCTTGCAACACTTCTATATGCTGATTGTACCCATACATTTGTTATTCCATCTTTTTTCATTGCATTCATCATATCGTTCAATTCATCTATCGCTCTTGCATCAAATTGCCTTGTTTTATCTATATTTTTTACCTCAACCTTAAAATCTTCTGGCAATAAATTTTCATAATTAGCAAGTCTTAGCTTCCAATCTGTTATTTCTTTTTCTGGCTTTTGTGTACTATCTGTATTATCTACATTATCTGTGTTAACAGTAGGTGTTTCTTCAACAACAACATTTTTAGTTTCATTTGCAGTTGTTTCTACTGTTTTTTTATTCTTATTTATAATCAATGAAAAAATTATGAATATTATTCCTAAAACAATTGCAACTTTCTTTTTATTTAATTTTCCATTTTTACTTGCTCTTCTCGCCCTAGGTCTTCTAACATTAGAACTATGTTTTCCATATGTTTTTTTTCTTTTCATATTCATCCTACTTACCTTTCAGCTTAATTTTACTATATAAAAAGCAAAAAAGCAACCTATTAATATTAAATTAATACCAAGCCCCCTTATAAATATAAACTTTGAATGAAATGTCGAATGTGCATGAAGAAATTTTAGAAATTCTATGCAATTTTATGGTAAGAGTTCACGATAGTGGAAAGGACCCATAAAATAATTTAGAATTTCTTAAATTTCGTAATAAGCCGAGACATGAAATGAAAAGTTTATATTTATAAGTGGCTTGGTAATTTAAATAAAATTATTAATTAATGATTTCTTATATATTTAATCTCAAAGGTTGTCCCTTTTCCAACTTCTGAAGTGCAAAGAATATATCCATTATCTTTTTCTATTATGCTCTTAGAAAGCGCAAGGCCTATTCCAACGCTGTTTTCTGATGAATTTTTACCTTTATAAAATCTTTCAAAAATATGTTTTATATCCTCTCTATCAATACCATTTCCTTCATCTCTTATGACTATTTTTGTATTAAAATTATTTTTTTCGCAATTAATATAAATTTTTTTGTTTTCTGGCGTATGTTCTATACAATTTTTAACAATATTAGTTAAAGCTTCTAGTTCCCAATTATAATCCCCAATAAAAGTTTCATTATTTCCAGTTACAATTACACTCTGTTGTTTAATATCTAGAGGAATTGCAAGATTTTTTATTACATTATTTATTAAATTTTCTGCATTTATTTCTTCATGCTTAAAATCTATTGTATTAGAATCAAGTTTTGAAAGTTTTAAAAGCGAAATTACAAGCCAATTAATCCACTCTATTTGCCTGCTTATTTCATATATAAATTCTTGCCTTGTATGTAGATCCATCTGTGGATTTTCTTTTATATTGTCTAACATAATAGATATAGATGTTAATGGTGTTTTTATTTGATGTGATATGTCTTCTAATGACCTTTGCAACACATTTTTATCTTTCTTCGAAAGTTCGGCTTGTTCTTTTAACATTATTGTTATTTTATATAGTTCATTAGTCAAATTACTAAGTTCGTCTTCTGTATTTTCTTCTATTTTCAAATTATAATTTTTCTTATTGATTTCTTCAATATAATTAATGATATTTTCTATTTTTTTACTCTTCTTATTTTTGTAATTAATTATTAGAATAGTAACTATAATTGTTAAACTAATAATGCTAATTGAACTTGTTAATAAAATTTCTTTTTTCTCATCTTTTAAACCATCTATTGCATACACTTCTTCTGTATTGATTCCATATCTCTGTAATGTTCCTATTCCTTTAATTGCATTATTTTCTTCATCATTTAATATCTTGATAATTTTTTCATCTTCTAAATCAGGATATTCTTGTTTTATTGTTCCTACAATATTTACAATCACATCATTTACTTTTTCTTGCTGTTTTTTATTTTGATTTGTTATAACTATATAATTTAAAACAACTATCAATGTTGTTATTGTAAAAATCTGTATTATTAATTTTTTCATTATTCAACCACCTTATATCCAATTCCTCTAACAGTTTGAATAAATTTTCCCTCTTTATCATCTAATTTATTTCTTATTCGTTTTATATAGACTGTAAGAGTATTATCATTCACAAAATTTCCCGCAACATCCCAGATTTTATCTAATATTTGTTCTCTTGTTACTAATATATTTTTATTTGAAATAAGCATATATAATATTTTATATTCAAGACTTGTAAAAACAATTTCTTTTCCAGCTTTATATACAACAGCTTTATTACTATCTATTATAACATCTCTACATTTTATTTGATTTTCATTAATTTCATCATGGTAATATCTTCTTAGTACACTTTTTATTCTAGAAATTAATTCTCTATTTCTAAATGGTTTTATTATATAATCATCTGCTCCCATATCAAGACATTGAACTACATTTAATTCTTCATCTTTTGCTGTTAGAAATATTACAGGTACATCTTTTTGTTTTTTTACATATTGGCATATTTCATATCCATCTCCGTCTGGTAAAGTTATATCTAGCAAATATAAATCAAATTTTTGTTTTTTTATAATTGTTTTAGCTTCAACAATATTTTTAGCTATTTTTATATCGAATTTTTCCTGTTCTAATAAGTATTTCAACCCTTTTACTATTATTTCATTATCTTCAACTAATAGAATTTCTCTCATCTTATCACTTCCCTTTTATATTATACATTGTTTTTACTAAATTGCAAATTTTTTCAATAAGCCCTTTTCGTTTTAATTTTTTTGTTATATAATTTGATTTAGATTAATTTAATGAAAGGATTTTGCAAAAGATGGAACATTGGAGTATTGATGATTATAAAAATTTTACAAATAGTAAAGTTAGAAAAACAAAATATAGAGCAAACAAAACTTCTATCGATGGTCATACTTTCGATAGTCAAAAAGAAGCGGATTATTATTGCCAATTAAAACTTAGACTTCAAGCAAAAGAAATTAATGGTTTTTGCTTGCAACCAACTTTTATGTTAGCACCTGGTTTGAAGTATAAAGCAGATTTTATTGTTTTTAATTCTGATAATTCTTATGATGTTATTGACGTAAAAGGTGTCAGAACAAAAGAATATATTACTAAGAAAAAGGTTTTTGAAGATAAATACAACATGAAAATAATAGAAATTTAAAAATGCACCTTTAAAAGATGCATTTTTTATATAATAGTTACAATCTTAGGTCCAAATATTATTATTCCTATTACCGCAGCCCCTATTGCTAATACTAGTACAGCAGCTGCTGCAATATCTTTAACAAGCTTTGCTTGTGGATTTTTCTGGGGACTTACCATATCTACAACAGTTTCGATTGCTGTATTAAATAGTTCAGCTGAAATTACTATTACAATTGCTATAGTTATGATACACCATTCAATTTTATTTAATTTCATAAATATACCTAAGGCAATGACTATAATCATTGCCATTATATGTATCTTCATATTTCTTTCTGTCTTAAAAGATGATACAAAGCCTTCTATTGCATATTTAAAACTATTTATTATTTTTTTATATTCTTGTTTTGAATTCATATGTTCTCCTTAAAACTATTTTACTAATCTTTCTGTCTCTTTTGCAATCATAAGTTCTTCGTTTGTAGGAATTACATAAACTTTAATTTTAGAATCTGGAGTAGAAATTTCTTTTTCTTCTCCTCTCATATTATTAGCATCTACATCAACCTTAACTCCCATAAATTCAAGTTTTTCACAGATTCCTTTTCGTATATTTATTTGGTTTTCTCCAATTCCTCCTGTAAATACTATGTAATCTACTCCATTCATTGCGATTGCATATTTTGCAATATAAGATGCTATTTCATATTTAAATTTTTCTATTGCAATTGCAGCACTTTCACTTTCTCCATAAGATGCTAGTTCAATTTCTCTAAAATCTGGTACTAATCCTGATATAGCTTGAAGTCCAGATCTTTTATTTAATATATCTTCTGCTTGATCTGGTGTTAATCCCATACTTGTATCCAAAGATTTTCCATCTTTTACAGCACATATACTTGAACCTTGTCCAATATGACAAGTAACAATTTTTAAATCTTTAACATCTTTTTCAACAATTTCTGCTAGTCTTTGAGAAACATACATATGAGAAGTTCCATGAGCACCATATTTTCTTACTCCATATTTTTCATAATATTCATATGGGATTGGATAAATATATTTTTCTTTTGGCATTGTTTGATGGAATGTAGTATCAAATACTGCCACCATTGGTTTCCCTGGCATAACATTCATACATGCTTTCATTCCTAATATTGCTGCAGGATTATGTAATGGTGCAAATACCCCACATTCAGCAATTTGTTCCATTACTTTTTCGTTTATTAATGCTGATTTTTTAAATATTTCCCCTCCATGTACAACTCTATGTCCAATAGCTTCTATTTCATCTAAACTATCAATAACTTTATATTCTGGATTTGTAAATTGTTCAAGTGTAAATTCTATTGCTTCTTTATGATCATATGCAGGCTTTTTAATTTCAATTTTTCTGCCATTTACTTTATGTGTAATAAAAGCTTCTGCTTCGCCTATTCTCTCATATTTTCCTGAAGCTAATACTTCTTCTGTTTCCATATTGATTAATTGATATTTTAATGATGAACTACCACAATTTAATACTAATATTTTCATTTTTTATTTTCCTTCCTTAATTAATTTTGATTTATAACTTTTTCAGTTTCTTTTGCTATCATTAATTCCTCATTTGTTGGAATTATGAATACCTTTACTTTTGATGTAGCAGATGATATCTCTGCTTCTTCTCCTTTTACAATGTTTGCTTTACCTGAAATTTCTACTCCTAGAACACCTAAATATTTGCATATCTCGTTTCTAGAATATGGTGATTTTTCTCCAACACCCGCAGTAAATGTTAGTACATCGATTCCTCCCATTGCAACCGCACATTTTGCGATATACTCAGCAATTGAATAATGATACACATCTAATGCTAATTTAGCATGTTTTCCTCCTGCTAATGCCTCTGCTTCTATATCTCTAAAATCCACTGAAACCATTGAAACTCCAAATGCACCTGATTCTTTATTTAAGATATTTTCCATTTCTTCTGGTATCAAGTTTTCTTTTTTCATTATAAATGTTACAACTGATGGATCTAAATCTCCTGAACGTGTTCCCATTGGAATCCCACCAAGTGGAGTTAATCCCATACTTGTTTCAACTGATTGCCCATTTTTTATAGCACATACGCTGGCACCTTGGCCTAAATGACAATTTACTATTTTCAGATCTTTTATATCTTTATTAAGTAATTCTGCAACTCTATTTGCAACATATTGATGTGAAGTACCATGAAATCCATATTTTCTTACATGATATTTTTCATAATATTCATATGGTATTGGATAGATGTACTTTTCCTTTGATATTGTTTGATGAAATGCTGTATCAAATACTGCTACCATTGGCTTGTTTGGTAAAACTTTTTTACAAGCATTTATTCCAAGTACTGCTGCTGGATTATGTAATGGTGCTAATTCTTCAGTAGCTTCAATTTCTTTAATTACTTCCTCTGTAATTAATACTGCATCTTTGAATTTTTCTCCACCATGTACAACTCTATGTCCTACAGCATCTAATTCGTCAAGTGATTTGAAAATTCCATATGCTTCACTAGTTAATCTTTCCATAACAAATTTTATAGCTTTTTCATGATTTTTAGCTGGATGTTCAAATTTGTGTTTTTCTCCATTTACTTTATGAGTTAAAAAAGCCCCTGCTTGTCCAACTCTTTCGTAGTTTCCTTTTACAAGCATTTCTCCTGTATTAGTATCAATTACTTGATATTTTAGAGAAGAACTACCTGAATTCAAAACTAAAATTTTCATACATTTCCTCCAAGACTTATTTTTGTTGTGCTTGAACTGCTGTTATTGCAACAACTCCAGCAACATCTTCACTACTGCATCCTCTTGACAAGTCATTTACCGGTTTTGCAATTCCTTGACAAAGTGGTCCATACGCTTCTGCTTTTGCTAGTCTTTGAACTAGTTTGTATCCTATATTTCCAGCACCCAAGTCTGGAAATACTAATACATTTGCTTGACCTTTTAATGGACTTCCTTTTGCTTTAAACTCTGCAACTTCTGGAATTATTGCAGCATCTAATTGCAATTCTCCATCAACTAATAAATTAGGTTCTTTTTCCTTTACTAGTTTTGTTGCTTCAATAACCTTTTCAGTTGATGCTGAATGAGCACTTCCATATGTTGAATATGATAACATTGCAACTTTAGGTTGTGTTCCTACTAATTGTTCAAAACTTTTACTTGATGATATAGCTATTTCTGAAAGTTTTTCTGAATCTGGTTCTTCATTTAGTCCACTATCTGCAAATATAAATGTTCCATTTTCTCCATATTTACAATTTGGAACTACCATTACGAAAAATGCTGATACTAGCTTTGTTCCTGGTGCAGTTTTTAATATTTGTAATGCTGGTCTTAATGTATCTGATGTAGAATGTGCTGCTCCTGATACAAGTCCATCTGCTTCATTTAATTTTACCATCATCATTCCAAAATACACAGGTTCTAATACTAATTTTTCTGCTTGTTCTTCAGTCATTCCTTTTGATTTTCTTAATTCATACAATTCTTTGCTATATCTAGCAGTTTCTATTGATACTGCTGGGTCAATTATTTTTGTTTCTCCTATATCAATATTTCTTTCTTTTGCTAATTTTCTAACTTCTTCTTCATTACCTATTAATATTACCTTAGCATATCCTTCATTTTTTATCATTTCTGCTGCTTCTAATATTCTTACATCTGTTGCTTCTGGTAATACTATTGTCTTTATTTCTTGTTTTGCTCTTTGCTTTATTTGCTCAATGAATGACATTTTTTATCATTTCCTTTCTTCACTTTATCACTAGCTACTATATCATAATATCAATCAAAAAACAACATTTTTTATAAAGATAACTCCCAAAACGTAATATTAATTTCGTATTGGGAGTTTGCATTTTAAAAATTAGGCATTCCTGGGCCTTGATAATATCTATTATTATTCATCATGTTTGCACTCATTGTTCCATAAAAACCTGTTGTAGAAATCGTAATAAATTTTATTGCATAGATATCACAATAAACTAAACTGTCATTTTCGAATGAACGTAACAATATGTAACTAGCACCTACATCTTCAAGTATTCCTATCCTATCAGTCATCGTATTTGTTCCTATTAAGAATTCTACCCTCATTAATTTGCCTATTTGTTCTCTTAAAAATGCTGGTGTATAAATTGGATTTGTTAAAATTTCTGGTGAATTTTGGTCTATATTAACATTTCTATTTTCATCTCTATTTTCTCTTTTGTTTTGGCTTTCTTCTTGATTTGCCATCTTTCAAACACTTCCTTTCTATAGTTTAGGTTTGTGCATATTTAGAAGTTGGTCTATAAAAACAATGATTTCCTAATCTTGTATGCAAAATTCCTGAACCATTACTAGGAAATGTTGAACCACATGTTGGTCTAAATGGATTTAAATACCATAAGCATTCTCCTATTTCATTAAGTGTGTTTCCTGCAAGTGCCCAATCTGCTATTTGATAATGAATATCTGTTGGATTCATATTATAAATTGTTTGAGGATTATATGTTCCATTTATTGTTTCTCTTACACAATCAAATTGTCCTGGTTGAAAAATTATATTTCTTATATTTCCACCTTGTGATACTCTTGAATATTCTCCTTCTGATGTTCTTACTCTATTTATTACAACTGTTAATGCTGCTTTCATTCCATTATCTCCTTCTCCTCCTGCCTCACATTGTGCAATTCTTGCTAACAATTCTCTTTCTGAATATGCCACTCTTATCACCTCTTGCTTAATTTTATGCATTAGTTTTAAAAGTGTGCATTTTATTTTTGAGCAAATTAATAAATTATATAGAAAAACCCCCAAGCAAGCATTCTTGCTCAGGGGAATATGTGTTATTATTTACAGTAGTTCGCCAGGTCCGCTATGAACCCTTTTACATCCTCTTCTGTGTTTCCAACACTTCTCATCGCTTCAAGGATGTACTGTTTCACTGGATGGCGTTCTTCTTCGCCTTCTGTTAACGGCTTCAGTCCTGGAATGACTGACGTTTCATCAGCTACGTTGTCATAGAGATTGGTAGGTCCTTCTACCATGTATATGACAATTGCCTTAATCAGCATCTCGTATCCAGGCAGTGCTGGGTTGATTCTTTTTAACCGAACAGCCTCTGTAGCCTTCATAACAAGTCCTGGGTAATCTTTTACTTTCACTCTGTCACACATACTATTTTTTCCTCCTTGGTGTTAGTAAACACCTATGTAAATTGTTTACGTGTTATCATTAGATATTATAGCACATTTTCCAATTATTGTCAATAATATTATAATTCATTCTAAAAAAATATCATATATGTTAATAGTGCTAAAACCCCAATTTTTGTCATATCCTCAGTCATAAATACTCCATCTGTGTTTTCTTCTTTTTGTTCTACCACTGTTATTCCATAAGATTTTACATCTTGCATCTTAAAATATGTTTCAAAGCTTTTTACTTCATTTGCTCTTAGATTTCCTATTTCCTCATATTCTGTTGCTAATAAATTACCATTTTCTGCATATAAATCGATTTTCAAAAATTTTCCACTCAAGTCATTTTCTTCATCATTAGAGACCTTTCCTATAATTCTTCCGTTAACTTTAGTTGCTTCTGCCGAATTAATTGTAACTTGTTTGGGATTTTCTCCTTTATTACTAATAGCTTTATATGTTGAATTTATTCCATAATATATCAAAATATCTGATAATACCCAAAATAATATTAACCAAATTGCATATTTGGCAAATGTTTTTAAAGTACTCATAAAACTCCCCCTTATCTTCTCCATTTATATTATACAATATTTTTCCAGTATTAGCAAGCATTTCCGCCTTTTTGCTCTAATTTGACTTACAGTGTGATAATTTTATTTATTTTAACAAGGAATCCTACAAATATAAGCTTTTCATTACATATCTCGGCTTATATTTGTATGGTCTCTTATTGTTAATTTAAATAAAACATTAATCTGTAATAAAATTAAATACTGTCTAAGAATTCATTTGATATTTTTAAGATTTGTTTTGTTTGAGTTTTTACAACATTATCTGTAAAATTTTCGCAAATTCTCTCTGTAAATTTTTCTAAATAGTGTTTCTCTTTTAAAAATTTCAAAGAAAAATCAAAATATAAATCAAAAATATAAGCATAAAATATCGGAATTTGGTATGATCATTTGCAAATTGATTCATTATTTCTTCACTTATTAGTCCACAACTAAAATCTTGATACCAAAATATACTTTCGAAATCATATTCACAAATAGTATAATATATATCCAATTTATCCGCATCTCTTATTATCTTTGCATACAGCATTTCTTCCTCGTTTAAATTATCATCAATTTTTCCTTTATTATGATTTAAAATTGCTAATTTAATTATTTTTTTGTACTTTTCTTCTACATTAAATTTATCAATTAAGTGTTCTTCAAATAACACTTTTACACTTAATTCTGCATGATTAAAAGACTCTCTATCATTAAATGTATTATAAATTCTAGCCTGTTCAAATCTTCCTATATCATGAAATAGTCCAATTAATTCTGCTAACTTTATATGTTCTTCATCTAATTTTATGTTTCTAGCTATTTTTTTACTTTTTTCAGCAACTCTTTTTATATGTTCAATTTTTAATTTAATTCTTCCGTCATTTGTGTTATATTGTGATGTATATTTATCGAATTCATTATATGCATTTTCTATATCTATCATTTTTTCCTCCATTACTCTTTTTTTCAAATTATATAATAAATATTCTGCTGTTTCAACACCATTTTCATTTTTTATAATATTATATGTTACGGGTCTTATCCTGTAATTATTATACAAAATGAAAGGAGTTTTTTAAATGGACTATGAATTAATGATGAATGGAAATGTTAAAATAGGTCAACATGCTCCAGATTTTAATGCTGAAACTACATATGGACCTATTAAACTTGATGATTACAAAGGAAAGTGGTTGGTATTTTTTTCTCATCCAGGTGATTTTACCCCAGTATGCACTACTGAAATGATTGCATTTGCAAATGCATGTCCTCATTTTGAAAAATTAAATACGTGTTTATTAGGTCTTAGTATAGATAGTAATGCCTCTCATCTTGCATGGATGCATGATATTTACTGCATGACAGGAATTGTTTTACCCTTTCCTATTGTAGCTGATAGAAATGCTTTAATATCAAGAAAATATGGAATGATATCTAATGAAGTTAGTTCTACTGAAACAGTTAGAAATGTATTTATTATTGATGATAAAGGAATTGTCAGAGTAATTCTGGTATATCCTTTAAATATTGGTAGATTTATACCAGAAATCTTAAGGATTATCAAAGCTTTACAAATGGCAGATTGTGCTAAAGGCTCTACTCCTGCAAATTGGATACCAGGTCAACCTATAATTACACCAGCTCCAAAAACATATCCTCAGTTGCAGGAACGTTTAAATTGTATTGAACAAAATAATAATGGCATGAGTTGGTATTTGAGCTTTAAGGAACCTCCAAAAATTTGTGATAATAATGCTGAGTAATTGCAAAAATGTGATTTTTGTTTGTTTTCTATATCAATCCCACCACCTTCAGCACATACAGCCACCCCGTCATGGTAAAGGCGCTGGCCAGGGTGGGAGATGATTAATTTGAAAAGATTTATATTAGAAGATTTAATCAAGTGGAAAAATAGTAAATATAGAAAACCATTAATTCTAAAAGGAGCAAGGCAAATCGGAAAAACATATATACTAAACCAATTTGGAAAAGAATATTATGAAGATATAGCATACTTTAATTTTGATCATGATGAAGACTTATATAATTTATTTGATAACACTAAGAGTCCTCAAAGAATACTAGAAAATCTAACATTTATACACAAAAAAGCAATACTTCCTGAAAAAACTTTAATAATATTTGATGAAATCCAAGAATGTCCTAATGCCTTAAATAGTTTAAAATATTTTCAAGAGGAAGCAAATGAATATCATATAGTTTGTGCTGGAAGTTTATTAGGTATTAGGTTATCACATACATCATTCCCAGTTGGAAAAGTTAATTTTTTAGATATGTATCCTATGACATTTAGAGAATTTTTAATTGCTGATAATTGTGAAAATTTAGTAAATTATATGAATTCAATAGATCATATCGAAAAAATACCAGATATATTTTTCAACCAATTAGAGGAAAAATTAAAAGCATATTTCATAATAGGCGGAATGCCAGAAGCTGTTCAAATCTGGGTAAATGAAAAAGATATTGAATTAGTAAATAGCGTACAAAAAAATATATTAAAAGCCTATGAAAGTGATTTTTCTAAACATACATTAAATAGTGAAGCAAATAAAATATCTTTAATTTGGAATAGTATTCCTTCTCAACTCGCAAAAGAAAACAAAAAATTTTTATATCAAACCATAAAAGAAGGTGCGAGAGCACGAGAATATGAAGGTGCTTTAAATTGGTTAAATGATGCAAACTTAATTTATAAAATTTATAATGTAACAAAAACAGAGCTTCCATTAGTAGCTTATACCGATTTAAGTTCTTTTAAAATTTATATGAATGATGTTGGATTACTTAGAAGTATGGCAAATTTAGATAGTAAAATTGTAATTGAAGGAGATAAACTATTTAAAGAATTTAAAGGTGCTTTTACTGAAAATTATGTATTAAATATGTTAAATTATGTTTTTGATAAAATCCCTAACTACTTTACTTTTGATAGACATGAAATTGATTTTGTGATTCAACATCAAAATCAAATAATTCCTATAGAGGTTAAATCAAATAAATCTATAAATAATATTAGTTTGACAAGATATAATCAAAAACACAATGACAATTTATCTATACGATTTTCTATGAATAATTTAACAAAAGATGATAATTTAATTAATATTCCATTATTTATGGTTGAATATTTAGATAAATTAATTCAACTTTAGCTTTATCCAAAAAGACACCCCTTATTATTTAGGCGTGTCTTTTTAAATTATACTTTCTTATTTATTTTTATAGCAAATTTGTTTTATCACATTTCCATCAACATCTTTTAAAATAATGTTATCATCATCTATAATTAAATAGCTATGAGCTGTATTATTTTTAGGTAAAGAAATTGAACCACTATTTACAAAAATAACTCCATTTTCCTCTTCAATAAAACCTGTGTGAAGATGTCCATATACAAGCACATCTACATTCTCTGGCACATTATCCATATTATATACATGACCATGAGTAAAGAAAAATTTAAATCCATTTATATTTAATCTAATATTATCATTAAATTTAAAATCTGAAATCATTTCATCAACTTCTGCATCACAATTTCCCCTTACACATAATATTTTATCTTTATAATCATTTAGAATTCCTGCAACTTTCATTGGTGAATATTCTTCTGTTAATGAATTTCTTGGCCCATGATAATATAAATCTCCTAAAATGATAATTTGATCTGGATTCTCCTTTTCATATATTTCTTTAAATTTTTTTGCATAATAGTATGAACCATGTATATCTGATACAACTAAAAATTTCATATTTACTCTCCTTTTACTGTGTTTAATTTAAATAATTTTGCAATTTCTACAATGACTATTGGCGCAAGTACTAGTGCTATTATTTCAACAATATTATTTGTTGGTAATACTGGAATACTAAATACATGTCTTAATGCTGGTACAGCTAAAATTACAACCATTAAAAATGCTGATGCAAGTACTGCCCATATTAAAATTGGATTTCCTAATATTCCTGTTTTGAATATTGAGTTTTTATTATCTCTTATGTTAAATATGTGAACTAGTTCTGATAACGCTAATACTATAAATGCCATAGTTTGTCCTATTTCAACCTTAATTTCTTCACTTGATAAATATCTTCCGCCATCAGCCAATACCGCATTTATGTCTTCAACTTCTTCTGCTGACATAACTTCATTTTGATATTCAATCATTGCTGGTAACTTATCATTTGGAGTTGCTAATCCTATAATAAATGCTGCTAGTGTTAATAATCCAATCATTGCACCCTGATATATTATTCTAATTGTTCTTCCTTTGGTAAATATTCCTTCGTTCTTTTTTATAGGTTTTCTATACATTATGTCCTTATTAGCAGGGTCAAATGCTAATGCTAAAGCAGGAAATGTATCTGTTACAAGATTTATCCATAAAATATGAATTGGTAATAATAACTGTATCATTGTTGCCTCTATTCCAAAATGAGTTGCAATTATTGGTGCAAACAATGTTGCCAGTAATAATACTATAACTTCTCCAACATTACAAGAAATTAAAAATTGTATTACTTTTATTATATTGTCATATATACGTCTTCCTTCTTCTACCGCAGATACTATTGTTGCAAAATTATCATCTGTTAATATAACATCTGCTGCTTCCTTAGCAACTTCTGTTCCTACTTTTCCCATCGCACATCCAATATCAGCAGTCTTTAATGCTGGACTATCATTTACTCCATCACCTGTCATCGCTACAACTTCTCCGTTTGCTTGCCATGCTTTTACAATACGAACCTTATGTTCTGGTGATACTCTCGCATACACTGAATATTTCCTTATATTTTTTGTTAATTCTTCATCAGATATTTTATCTAATTCTAATCCAGTTAATGCTTCATTATCATTTTCTAGTATCCCTAACTTTTTAGCAATTGCTACTGCTGTAATTTTATGATCTCCTGTAATCATAACAGTTTTGATTCCTGCATGTTTACATTTTTCAACTGCTTTTTTAGCCTCTTCTCTTGGAGGGTCAATCATTCCTACCATTCCTACAAATGTTAGTCCACTTTCGATTGTTTTCATTTCTTCTTTTGTTGGCATATGGTCCATATCTTTATATGCAAATGCTAATACTCTTAATGCCTCTTTCGCCATATCCTCATTATTTTCTCTTATCCAACTTGAATATTCTTCTAAGTTTGTCCTTTTTTCTCCTTTAAATAGATATGAATCACAAATTTTTAAAAGCTCATCAACTCCACCTTTTGTATAAACTCTGTATTTTCCATTGTTTTTGTTTACTGTTGTCATCAATTTTCTATTTGAATCAAATGGAACTTCTTCTACTCTTGGATTTTGTCTAAATATTGCCTCTTCAAAATCTAATTTAAAAGCCATATCTATTAATGCTGTTTCTGTTGGATCTCCTGCTAATTCTCCCGTCTCTAGCATTCTTGAATCATTACATAACATACAATTATATACCAATTTCTTAAAGTCTTCTGATGTTTCTACTTTATCAATATCAACTGTTACGTCATTGCAAAATATTTTTTCAACTGTCATTTTATTTTGAGTTAATGTTCCTGTTTTATCCGAACAGATTACTGTACTGCTTCCTAATGTTTCTACTGCAGGTAATTTTTTGACAATTGCATTTTTCTTTACCATTTTTTGTACACCTATTGCTAGTACTATTGTTGATACAGCAGCTAGCCCTTCTGGTATTACTGCAACTGCTAACGAAACAGCTGTCATAAACATATTAATTACACCTTTTCCTTGCAATAGTCCAATAATAAATATAAATGCACAAATTGCAAGTGCCGCAATTCCTAATGTTTTTCCTAAATCATTTAATCTTCTTTGAAGTGGTGTTTCTTGTTTTTCTGTATCATTTAACATTCCAGCAATTTTGCCAACTTCAGTATTCATCCCAGTTTCTACTACGATCGCTTTTCCTCTACCATATGTAATTAAACTTGATGAAAATAGCATATTTACTCTATCACCAATTCCAATATCATCTCCTTTAATCGGTTCAGCTTTTTTCTCAACTGGTATGGACTCTCCTGTTAAAGAACTTTCTTGTGATTTTAGATTGACAGCTTCTATTATTCTTAAATCAGCTGAAACATAATCACCTGTTTCTATTATCACTATATCTCCTGGTACTAATTCTCTTGCAGGAATTACTTGTTCTTTTCCATCTCTTATAACTTTAGCTGCATGCTCACTAAGCTTTTTTAGTGCTTCTAATGACTTTTCAGCCTTACTTTCTTGAGCAACTCCTATAATAGCATTTAGCAATACAACTATAAGTATTATTATTGTATCTGTAATGCCTTCGCCCTGTGCTACTCCAACTATTCCAGATACAATTGCTGCAATTATTAATACTATTATTGAAAAATCTTTAAATTGTTCAATAAATTTTTTGATTAATGGTTCTTTTTTCTTTTCTTTCAATTCGTTTTTGCCATATTTTGCTCTATTCTCTTCTAGTTGGATGCTATTTAAACCATTTTTCAAATTTGTGTTTAATTCTGTCTCAACATCTTTTACTTCTTTGTTAAACCAATTTTTTTCCATATTTTTCTTTCCTTTCCTTTTTTATATTATAACCATAATGTAGAAGATATATCAAAAAAGAGACTACTAAAGAAAAAACTTTAAATCTTTTCTTTAAAAGTCTCGTTTACTTTTTTAAAGCTTGTTAACCAGATTTTCTCCCCTAATTTATTAGGAAAATCGCGACTGTTGATTAACAATTTAAAACTACTCCCTTTTAAGGTTATATAATATATTGGTGACCCCTACGGGAATCGAACCCATGATTCCACCTTGAGAGGGTGGCGTCTTAACCGCTTGACCAAGGGGCCAAATAAATTTTACTTTATATTTATATCATACTTTCACTTACTGGTCAAGTGATTTAGCATATATTTTTCAAATTTTAAAAGCAATGCTATCCTCAAAATAACACTGCTTTTAATTTATTTTTTCTTTTTAAAGTCAACTACAATTGCATTTTCATTATCAAATTCGAAATTAGCATCTGTATTGTCAATTTGAACTGGATTGTATTCATCTTTTTCGTCAACAAAGTTTATATGTTTAGGGTCAAATTTTTGTTTTGCCTCATCATCTCCACCTTCAGTTGCAACTCCTGGTACAAACTTAGAGAAATTATAAATTTTCATTGGTTGCTCCTCTTTGTATTTAGAAGCTATAAAATTAAACGTTCCTTCTCCTACTTGATAATTTCCTTTTTCTGTTTTCAATTTTACTGCCGCATGTTTAAATGCTAAATTTGCTAATTTATTTGCTTTGAAATAATTTGACCAGTCATATCTAACATCAGAATATTTTGAATCATATTCTAAATTTCCCATATCCATATTATTTTTATATTTCCACTCTCTTTTTAGCAAGAATTCTTTCTCCCACCACTCTAACTCGGTTGGTGTTCCATTTCCAACAAATATCTTACTTGCGCAGTTTGATAAAATTGTATCCTTGTATTTCATTTCTGGTACATTTGCCTCTAATTGTGCGAGATTTTGTGCAGTTATTACAGTTGCAACTTTATATTTACGATATAATGTAAATATTGCTTCTGTATCTTTACATATGAAATCTGGAAATTCATCAATATATAAGAAATTAGGAATTCTACTATTCTCATTTCCAATTCTTCTTAATACTGAATTTTGCATTGATAATATAAAAAATAGTCCAAATGCTTTATGTGTAGTTCTTCCTAAGTCACCTCTACGGGTACATACTAATGTAACTTCACCATTTTTTAAAGCTTTATCAAAATCCAGATTATTATTTCTATTACACAATATATTTTTTACTCCTGGTAGTCTTAACAAATTATCTAATTGTGCTACTGCTAAATATATATCCTTTTCTGTTTCTTGCCTTGCAGTACTATTAGTATAAAAATTCTTTTTAAAATATCTTATTTGTCCACTATATTTTTCTGCAAGTTCTTCATCAGTTCTCATTATTTCGCACATTTTTTCTACCAAATCAAAATTTGTAAGCATTTTTAATAAATCTTCTAAATTTGGAATTTTTCCACTATTCATTCTTGGATACATTTCTTTCAACATAATTGTTATATTTTCTACTGCTTGAATGATGAATTCTTCTCTATACATTTCTTCTTTTTCTAAATGATTACTTGAATACATTCCTTTTAAAACAGATGAAATTGTTATTGCTGTTTTTGCAGGATCATCATACACAAATGGATTTAATCCTATTGAATTTACATTTGACGGATCCACAATATTGTATTTAATATGATAATTTTTACATACACTAATTATTCTTGATACTGATTCATAATCAGGAGTAATTAATGTTAATCCAAGATTTCTATATACAATTTCGTCATCAAATGATGCTAATATCATTTTTTTCATGTATGCTTTATAAACTGCCTCTTTGCCTGCTACTGGAGTTATCATATTTAAATTAAAGTTTTCGTTTAAATACTCATTATCATATGGTTTGTTCAATACAGCAATCCCAGTTTTTAATGCTGTATATCCCATTTCTTTTGCATTTGCTATATAAAATGCTTTCTTTTCAATGTCTTTAGCCATCATTGGTTCCAATATTAGTGATGTTTTTCCTGAACCTGAACCACCACAAGCAAACAATGACTGATATCTAGCTTTTTCTGTAAGTACCATTTTAGCACCAGTTTCATAATCATTGCACATAAACATATCACATGTGAAAGGCCCATGCCCTGCTTTTGTATCAGCAAGACTTATTCCTTTAAAGTCCCAAATAGACCTTGATTGATCTTTACTATCAAGGATATCTAAGCGTATCCATTTATAAACCCCATAAAATGTTGTTAATGGTAAATATATTGCCACTGCTGTTAATGCAGGCTTAACTAATTCCGAAAAATCAGTAACCAATTCTGTATATCCTGGCAAAGATATTAAAAACAACCAAATTCCCCTATTAATCCACTGTGCAAACATTGATATTGCAACTATGTACAATGTTATAGCATATGTAAGAAATAGTGTAATCTTCATATTTTTAGATGTTGCGAATTCTGATGATGGTGAAAACAAATATGCAAACACTGGACAGGCTATTGCTAATGTATATCGAAATGGTCCCCAGTATGATACTGAAACACCTGTGAATACCATAAATAGAATTTCTACAACCCTATCAACTACTATATATAATGATATTAATGTTAATACATATGTTACAAATGTATTTCTACTTGCATTAAGTTTTTTTAAAAATTTATCTATTATTTTCATTATTTTTGTTCCTTTCTAGGCACAATTTTCTATACATATATATTATCCTACAAATTTGCTGAAATTACAAGTTATTTTGCCAAATTTATAAGAATAGTTCTAAAATAATACCAGCTATTACGCCTATTCCATATAACAGTCCTACAATACTGATATTTTCTTTTACATTTTTATTTGTTTTGAAAAGCACTAATAGTCCAACACCAGCATTAACAGCTACTCCTGAAATTAATATTGGCATTGAAATTACTTTTTCTATAAATAATTCAGTTAAAATCACTGACGAAGCACAATTTGGTATTAATCCTATTAATCCTGCTATAACAGGTCCTAATATCACATTATTGCTTATAAAATGTGATATTTTATCTTCGCCTATAAATTTAATTATTCCATTTAAAATAAGAGTGATTACAAATATAAAGATTGCAATATTTATAGCATGCTTTAATGCTGAACTAAAAATTCCTTTATCACAATGACAATGTTCATGTTCACATATTTCTTCAATTTTTTCTTCCTCTTCTTTTTTTATTACGTTTGCAACAAAATCAATTATAAAGCCTGCAACTATTCCTAGAAATAACTTTATTCCTAAAATAGTTAATATTGTAGCTATTGGAACAGATTCTGTAAGTAAAATTGGTAACATTTCATCTGAAGTTGCTAAATATACTGATATTAATGTTCCTAGTGAAATTACTCTTGCTGCATATAAATTGGTTGCCGAAACTGAAAAACCACATTGTGGAAAAATCCCAACCACTGCTCCAAACAGTGGTCCAAATCTTCCAGATTTTTTTATTGTTTCTCTTATTTTATTACTTGTTTTATGTTCTATATATTCCATTATCAAGTACGTTATAAACAAAAATGGTAATAATTTTAAAGTATCAATTGCCGTGTCTTGCAATACTTCTAATATATTTTGCATTTATATCCTCCTACTTATTCATACCATTCGAATGTCCAATTAAGAATTTTAACAAAATCTCCTTCTTTTATTCCTTGACGTTTTAATTCATCTTCAATTCCTAATGACTTCAAATTCTTTTGGAAATAATACATTGATTCATTATCATCTATATTAATTCTTCCCATAAGTCTATTTATTGCTTTTCCTTCAATTATAAACATATCATCTTCTTTTCTTACTGTAAATTCATTTTTGTCTTCTTCTAATGTATATACTACTTTTTCTTCTGGCTCAATGATATCCTCTTTTGGCAATGTTTTTAGCACTTCTGCAACATGACTTAATAATTGTTCAACACCTTCTCCTGTTACTCCTGAGATTTTATATATTTCTAATCCTTGTTCTTTTGCCAATTTTTCAAGTTTTTTGTAACCTGTATCGTCTTGCATTATATCTATTTTATTTGCTACAATTATTTGTTTTCTAGTGCTTAATTTTTCACTATATTTTTTTAATTCTTCATTTATTGTGTTAAAATCTTGTATAGGGTCTCTTCCTTCTATTCCAGACACATCTATTACATGTAATAATAGTCTTGTTCTTTCTACATGTCTTAAAAACTGAATTCCTAATCCGATTCCTTCACTAGCCCCTTCTATAATCCCTGGAATATCAGCTATCACAAAGCTATCTCCATTTTTTGTTTTTACTACTCCGAGATTTGGTTCAATTGTTGTAAAGTGATAATTTGCTATTTTAGGCTTTGCATCTGTTACAACTGACAAAAACGTTGATTTTCCAACATTAGGGAATCCTAGTAATCCAACGTCTGCTAACAGTTTTAATTCTAAGATTACTTCTTTTTCTTCTCCTTCTTCTCCTGCTTGTGCAAATCTTGGCACTTGCCTTGTCGCTGTTGCAAAATGAGAATTTCCTTTTCCTCCTCTTCCGCCTTTTAATACAAGTTCTTTTTGTCCTTCTTTTGAAAGATCTGCAACAATTTTTCCCGTCTCAGCATCTTTTATTATAGTTCCTATTGGAACATCAATATATAAATCTTCTCCTGACTTACCATATTTATTGCTTCCACTTCCATTTTCACCATTTTGTGCCTTAAATTTTTTGGTATATCTAAAGTCCACCAATGTATTAGCATTAGGGTCAACTTGAAAATAGATGCTTCCTCCTCTGCCTCCATCTCCACCGTCTGGTCCACCTGCTGCTACATATTTCTCTCTTCTAAATGTTATTGCACCATCTCCACCATTTCCTGATTTTATGGTTATTTTTGCATAATCTGTAAACATATTTCCTCCTTTTATTCAAAATAATCTAATTTCATAGCTTTTTTTACTTTTTTCATTGTTTCTTTTGCAGTTTGTCTTGCTTTTTCTGTACCTTTTATTAGTATTTCATCAACTAATTCTGGTCTTTCTTCATAATATTTTCTTTTTTCTCTTATTGGTTCTAATTTTGTATTTATATTTCTAGCTAATTGCTTTTTACATGCTACACATCCTCTTTTTCCTGCTCTACATTCTTCACATACTATTTTATATTCTTCAGGTTCTGTAAATAAATTATGATAATATGCAACCATACATACATCAGGATTTCCTAAGTCATCTTTTTTTATTCTTTTTGGGTCTGTTACTGCACTCATTACTTTTCTATTTACTTCCTCTTTTGGATCAGATAAGTATATTGCATTTCCTAATGATTTTCCCATTTTGTCATTTCCATCTAGACCTTTTATTCTTTTTTCTTTTGATAAAACTGCTTCTGGTTCTACTAAAACTTCTCCATATATACTGTTAAATTTTCTTACAATTTCTCTACATTGTTCTATTAATGGTAATTGATCTTCTCCAACAGGCACCACACTGCCTTCTAGTGCTGTTATATCTGCTGCTTGGCTTACTGGATATCCTAAAAATCCATATGTAACACTTTCTCCAAATACATCTCTTTTTTGCGCAATTTCTGTTTTTACTGTTGGATTTCTCTCTAATCTAGCTATTGTTACTAAATTAGAATAGAACACTGTTAATTCTGCAACCTCTGGTATCATTGACTGTATATATATTGTCGTTTTTTCTGGATCTATTCCTACTGATAAATAATCCATTACAACTTCTCTTACATTTTTTCTTACTTTTTCTGGATTATTAAAATTGTCTGTTAATGCTTGAACATCAGCTACTAATATATATGGTTCATATTCTCCTGATTCTTGCATTTTTACTCTATTTTTTAATGAACCAAAATAATGACCAATGTGTAACTTTCCTGTTGGTCTATCTCCTGTTACTATTCTTTTTTTTACCATTTTAATCTCTTCCCTTCTTTTGGATATCTTTCCGACTTTTTCCACATAATATATTATACTACAAGATAAGAAAAAAATAAAGTAATTTAGTAAAAATCTCTAGAACAAAAAAGAACATAATAAAAGACACGGACCTGTATTACAGGTCCGTGTCTTTTGTTAAATTATTTTACTGAAAAACTTTTTGATTTTTTTCCAAAGACTCCTTTTCTCTCCTATCTGAACGATATCGGATTCCGCAGCACCAACTCCAAATACATTATTAGAATTACTGCCCATCTTCCAGCCACAAGCTTTAAGTTTTTCCTCAACGCTCCGCAGTGCCTTTTCCCACACCTGATTGGTAATATTCGGATATTTTTCGGCAAACGATTTGTCTTTTCGCTCTTCAAACACTTCCTGTGCAATTGCTTCTATGTTTTTGTAATCAATTGGTATGAAGCTTTTTTCCCAATATTCCCATTCACTTTGTTCGATACACTTTTCTAACCGTTCGAAAATCTTATTTTCGATGGTTGTAGCAGTTTCTACAATCCACTTTTCCTTGTCTGCCATCATGTCTTTTTCATTTTTCATTATTCTTATCCTTTCTTTAGTGAAGTAACAGAATTTGTTACCTTTATCTACAAGATACGCTGTTTATTATAGCACATTATTCTACCACATGCAAGAGATAAAGGTCTATTTTATCCAAATAGACCTCTCTTTTTTATTGGTGGTTGTTCATTCATAGTTTTAGCTAATTTCTCTAACAAATCTCTTTGTTCTTTGTTAAGACGTTTTGGCGTCTGAACAACAACTGTAAATATAAAATTACCTCTAGCAGAAGAATTTAATGCTGAAAATCCTCTATCTCTAATTGTAAATTTTGTACCTGTTTGGGTTCCTTCTGGAATTGTATAATTCTCTGTACTTCCATCTACCATAGGAATTTTCAAGGTTGCTCCTAAACTTGCTTGCGTTATTGTTATTGGAACTTCACACATTACAGTTGTTCCTTTTCGTGTATATACATTACTTTTACGCATTTTAATAGTTATGTATAAATCACCTTTAGGTCCACCTTTTTCTCCAGGTTCGCCTTCTCCTCTAAGCACAACTGTTTGATTATCATCAATTCCTGCTGGTATTTTTACTTTTATTTTTGCTTGTTTTCTAACAGTTCCTTTTCCTTTACAATTATCACAAGGTTCTTTTATTACTTCACCTGTTCCATGGCATGCTGTACATGTTCTTGTTGTCTGCATTTGTCCAAGTATTGTATTTTGGACTTGGCGTACTGTTCCAGTTCCATTACATGTAGGACATTTTGTAACTGATGTACCTGGTCTAGCTCCTGAACCATGACAAATACTACAAGTTTCTGGTCTTGTAATTGAAATTTCTTTTTCAACACCCAAAAATGCTTCCTCAAATGTGATATCCATATTCAGATTAAGATCTGCACCTTTTCTCGGTCCACGTTGAGCTTGTGTTCTTGCCCCAGTCCTTGCACCTCCACCAAAAAATGATGAAAATATATCTCCTAAGTCTCCAAAATCTGAAAATCCATCAAACCCTGAAGAAGTATATGAATAGTAATTACCTCCGCCAAAAGGTCCACCAGCTCCATTAAACCCTCCAAATCCTTGTGGGTCTGCTGTTCCAAATTGATCATACATCTTTCTTTTTTGTGGATTTGATAACACTTCATATGCTTCGTTTACTTCTTTAAATTTTGCTTCTGCTTCTGCTTTATTATCTGGATTAGCATCTGGATGGTATTTTTTTGCCATTTTTCTATATGCTTTTTTTAATTCTTCATCATTTGCAGTTTTTTCAACACCTAATATTTCATAATAATCTTTTTTTGCAGCCATCTATTTATTTCACCTCTTTATTCACTTTTATCTTCTTAACATTAACTTGCAGGCAGAAAGTGTATATCTGCCTGCATATTGGTTAGGTTATTTATTTATTGTCATCTTCCACTTTATAATCTGCGTCATATACAGTTCCATCATTTCCTGAATCAGTTCCGTTTGCTTCTGTTCCAGCAGCATTTGGATCTGCTTCTCCATTTGGATTTGCATTTTTATATAATTGTTCAGACATTTCATAAAATACTTTTGTTAATTTTTCTGTTGCTTCTTTTATGCTTTCTGTATTATTTGAATCAAGAGCTTTTCTTGTATTTTCAATTTCAGCTTCTACTTTAGCTTTTTCTTCTCCACTTATTTTATCTCCTAATTCTCCTAATGTTTTTTCACTGTTATAGATTAAGCTTTCTGCATTATTTTTAACTTCAATTTCTTCTTTTTTCTTTTTATCTTCTTCTGCATGTGCTTCTGCATCTTTAACAGCTTTTTCGATATCTTCATCTGTTAAGTTTGTTGAAGCTGTAATTGATACATTTTGTTCATTTCCTGTTGCCATATCTTTTGCAGATACATGAACTATACCATTTGCATCAATATCAAATGTTACTTCAATTTGTGGCACTCCTCTTGGTGCTGCTGGAATTCCTGTTAATTGGAATCTTCCTAATGTTTTGTTGTATGCAGC
>MNRR01000047.1:6975-20391 GCA_001916055.1 Clostridium sp. 28_12 | reverse complement strand
AAGTGGTAATTCGACAAACTCAAAACCAAATTTAAAATCCGTAGATGAAGTCGCAAAAGAAGTTATTGCAGGCAAATGGGGAAATGGCGAAGATAGAAAAAATAGATTAGTTGCTGAAGGTTATAACTATGATGTAGTACAAGCCAGAGTTAATGAATTGTCTGGCATTTCTTCAAAAAAATCAAATGAGGAAATTGCAAATGAAGTATTAGCTGGTAAATGGGATAATGGATCTGAAAGAAAGAAAAAACTACAAGCAGCAGGGTATGATTATGATGTAATACAAACAATAGTAAATCAAAAATCTGGTGTTAATTCATCTAAAACATATATTGTAAAATCTGGGGATACTTTGTCTGGAATTGCAAGTAAATTTGGAACGACATACCAGGAAATAGCAAAGAAAAATGGTATTGCAAATCCTAATAAAATTTATCCAGGACAAGTATTAAAAATATAGATATTTACTAAAATAAGTAGAGGATGTATTCCTCTACTTAATATTTTTTAACTTATTTTGAATTTCTAATAAAATATTAAATGCTTGTTGAAATGTTGTATTGTTCATATCAATTTCAGAAATCTTTTTTAATATCTTTTTTATCTCAATATTTTTTGAATAATCAACAATATTAGAGTTTTGTGGTAGATCATCTATCACTTTGTATTGTAGTTGCAAATTATCTAATTTTTTAGTATATTTTTCTAAAGATGAGATAGGAAAACCACATTTTATAATTTCAGGACTTAATGATGTGATTTTCAAACTTAGTTTCTCATTTAGAATTTTTGCATCTTCATTCAAAATATTGTAGAATATGCCGATTCTAAAAATATATATTGAGGATGCATCTTTTTCTTTTAATTCTTTATACTGCTTTAGAATTTTGCTCATTTTTACCACTCTCCTTTTCATCTATCATTTCTAATAATTCTCCGAGGAGTACAATTAAAAGCTCGGCATAACATTTCTAGAGTATCAAAATGTATGCCATATAAATCCTTTTTTGTAAGATTTTTTAAAGACTGATAACTTCTTCCAGTCTGTACAGTTAACCAATATAGTGATTTACCATTTTCTTTGAGATGTTCTTCAATTTTTAGATGTATCATATTAGCCTCCTTTCTATAATTGCAACTGCATATATTATAGAATGAAGTAATATTTATTTTAACTATACTTTGTTTTATATAAAGTTGGGTATATATATTGTAGGGTTACAATAATTGTGATAAAATATGGATAAATAAAAAATGATTGGAGGCTTAAAAATGCAAGTTTTATCACTCATTGATGAGGCTCTTGAGAAATTAGAAGATGGAAATTATATTGGTTGTGGAAATACATTAAAAAAATTAAAAGATGATGTTATAAAAGCAAATCTAGACAAAGAATTGAATATTATAAATGATTTAGAAAATGATATAAAGTGAAAACATACTTTATATAAAGTCTAGAGGGGTTAAATGTATTTACATAATATGATATAATATAATTAGCAAGAGAATATTCTCCGACTTTTAAAAGGAGGTAATATTAATGGAAGAAAAAGAATTGACACAAAGACTCATGAAGAAACAACCATTAAGATATAAATTGCTAATTATGATTAATAAAAATCTCATTCATGAGATATATAGGATGGCTTATATTGATTGCTATCATAAAATAGATAAAAAATAGGATTTATCTACTTTTTATCTACTAAGTTGGAAATAACTGAATAAAACTGAACAAAATTACAGATAAAAAATATTGATTTTATGCTATTTTGAGCAAACTGCGACAAACGGATTTGATTAAAAACAAAACAGTTGGTTCAGGTGTTGTTGCTGATATTATCGAATAATAAATGAATTAATATAGAAGGAAGTCAAGAAATTGGCTTCTTTTTTTCGACTAAATATATTACAATAGTGTTACAATAATATTAAAAAAATATTACATTGACATAATATTTGACAAATTGTGGTAAGTATGATACAATAAATTTATATGATGTATAAAGGGAGGATTTATATATGGGATATAAAAAAGAAAAATGGGAAATACAATTTGAAGAATACCAAAATGGAGGATTAGATAAAAATCTTGAAGAAGTAAAAGCAAAATATAATAATAAAGAGATAGATGCAAAACAATATATAAAAGAGCAAAAAAGAATAGAAAAAATTAAAAATAATTTGTCTAAAGTTGAGAATTTGGTTAAATTTAGATATGAGTTAAATGATTTAAAATCTATGTTAGAGGATGAATTAATTAATAGGTATGGCCAAGCCAAAAGTATTGTTAATAGCAAAGAAATAGATAAGAAAATAGAAGAATCAGATAAGAAAAACGAAGAATTGTTAACAAGAATTGATGAAATAAAAGCTAAACTAAAAAATAAAAATTTGACTAAAAATGAAATAGAAAATTTGCAAAAAGGCTTAAAAGAAAACGAAAAAAAATTAGATGCTAATAACAAAGAATTTTTAGAATTAAATGCAAGAAGAAATAACAATAAACAATCTTCTATAGAGCAAGCCAACGGTCAACAATTTTCTATGTTAAAATCCGATGACTTGAAAAAAGAGTATTCAAAGGTATGTATGAAGTTATCAAGAAATAATTTTTTCGCAAAAAGATTATTGAAAGGGTATGATATTGAAAGTATAAAAATAGAAGATAAAAATATAGATTGGGAAGCCAAAAAATATACTATAAATGCAAAACAAATAGAGAAGATTAAAAAGTTAAAAGAAGCTGCCAAAGAAAATGAAAAAAGTATAGATAAAAGCGAAAAAACACCAGAAAAGATTACTGAGGAAACTGAAAAGAAAATTGGTGAAGATGTAAAAGAAATAATGAAAGATAAAGAAAGTACAGAGTTAATTGAAGTTAGCGAATTTGAAAGAAAACATCCACGATTGGCTAAAATTGCAAAATTCTTCTCTAATATAAAAAATAAAATAAGCAATAAAAAAGAAAATGATGTACAGGTAGATACTGACGAACAAAAAAAGAATGATGAAGCAGAGAATAACGGACAAAAAATAGAAGAACAACAAGAAAATAATTTGCAGAAAGAGAAGGAAGTTCCTAAAAATAAACATAACGATTTTATCAAAAGATTAAATGATATGAATCAATATGAAATATCTGATGTAGCAGAAAAAGGAATGGATGGAATAAAAGAAGATAGAATGAGTGAAGCTAAAAAGAGATTAATGGAAAATAAGCAAAAATCAGCAAAAGCATCAAAAGATAAATATGAACAAGGACTTAATGATTATTATAAAAATCATGGTATTAATAAAACTAAAGTAGATAACACCAACTACATAGATTTATCAAAAAATGATGATGATGCAAGATAGTTAATATCAAGAGAGTACTATATGTTATGTATAGTATTCTTTTTTTGAGCAAATTTGTTAAAACTATTGCAATTTTAATAAAACAATAATAAAATAGAAACATCATGAATAATCATAAATATAAAGGAAAGGGTATGAAAAAAACATGAATATATTACTAGACGCAATGGGCGGAGACAATGCACCAGATGCAAACATAAAAGGAGCAATAAAAGCTATAACTCAAATAAAAGCAGATGTAACATTAATAGGTAAAGAAGAAATTATCAGAGCTAAAGTAAAAGAGTTTACAGGTAAGGAAATAGAAGAAATATCAGAAAGATTAAAAATTAAAAACGCTACAGAAACAATAGAAATGGAAGATCAACCAACAGTGGCAATAAAACACAAAAAAGATTCTTCAATGGTTGTAGGATTTAAGATGTTAAAAAATGGAGAAGGAGATGTGTTTATTTCTGCTGGAAATTCAGGTGCTTTATTAGCAGGTGCAACATTACTTGTAGGAAGAATAAAAGGAATAGACAGACCAGCACTTGCAGGAATATTACCAGCATATAAAAGTCAATTATTACTTATAGATTCTGGTTCAAACACAAACTGTAAGCCAATTAATTTATTGCAATTTGCTCAGATGTCTACAATATATTTAAGAAATACATTTGGAATAGAACATCCAGCAATTGGATTATTAAATATCGGAACAGAAGAAACTAAAGGAAATGAATTAGTAAAAGAAAGCTATAAATTATTGAAAGAAAAATCAGAAGAATTAGGGGTAAACTTTATAGGAAATGTTGAAGGAAGAGATGCTTTTTCAGGTAAGGTAGATGCAATAGTAACAGATGGATTTACAGGAAATGTTTTTTTAAAAACAACAGAAGGATTGGGAAAATTCGTAAAGAGAACACTAACAGAAAGTTTAACGCAAAATCTAATATCGAAAATCTGTACAGTCCCATGTTTACCAGCTATAAATAGATTTAAAAAGACAATGGACTATAAGTCATATGGTGGAGCTCTATTTTTAGGAGTAAAAAAACCTGTAGTAAAAGCACATGGAAGTAGTGATGAAACATTATTTGAATTTACAATAAAACAAGCAGAGAAATTTGTAGAGAATAAAGCAGTAGATAGAATGATAGAAGAGTTTGAAAAAAAGAGCGGAAATGCTTGAAATTAAAGAGATTTAAACAAATTACCGAATGGGTAGTATAAAAATAAAAAAATATTTTAAATATGCTTGACAAAACAAAGAACATATAATATAAATGTTACAGGTGAAATTGATTATTAAAAATGAATATCATTTGACACATGAGAGGAGGTGAACTTGTAATGAGTTCAGAAGAAGTTTTTGAAAAAGTAAAAGGAATAATTGTAGAGCAATTAGGAGTTGCAGATACAGCTGTTACAATGGAAGCATCATTCATAGATGATTTAGGAGCTGATTCATTAGATATAGTAGAATTAGTAATGGCATTAGAAGAAGAATTTGATATAGAAATTCCAGATGCTGATGCAGAAAAAGTTGTTACAGTAGGAGATGTAGTTGACTACATAAAAGAAAATGTATAGATTGTTTAAGAACGAAAGGAATTCGTTCTTTTTTTTTCTACACAGATTTTTGGCGAAAAAACTTGAAAAAAACGTAAAATAGTATATAATATATCTATAAAAATATGGAGGTTGTTATGAAAAGTTTAGAGGAAAAAATTGGGTACACATTTAAAGATAAAGAATTATTAAAAAAGGCATTAACACATACATCATATGCATATGAACACGGAATTGAAAGTAATGAAAAATTAGAATTCTTAGGTGACAGCATTTTGGAATTTGTTTCAAGTATATATTTATATAATAATTATCCAAATTTAAAAGAAGGAGAAATGACTAAAGTCAGAGCAACAGTAGTGTGTGAGACAAGTTTACACAAAATAGCGCAGATGCATGGCTTTAGTGATTTCTTGTATCTTGGAAAATCTGAAAGGACAACAAACAAAGAAGTTAGACCAGCAATTTTGGCAGACAGTGTAGAAGCAGTAATTGCTGCAATATATTTGGATGGAGGTTTAGAAGAAGCAAAAAAATTCATCATAGAAAATTTAAAAGAACCAATCGAAGTAGCAAGTAAACATGTTGGGCAAAAAGATTATAAAACAGTTTTACAAGAAAAACTTCAAAAACATGGTGAAGTAGAAATAAAATATACAATAATAAACGAAACAGGACCAGACCATGATAAAACATTTGAAGCTCAAGTTGAATATAATGGTAAAAAACTAGCTGTAGGAGAAGGCAAATCAAAAAAACTTGCGGAAATGGAAGCTGCGAGAAAAGCTCTACAAAATATAAAATAAAGAGGTGATAGAATGAAAAAACACTATATAATTCCAATATTTGTACCACATCTAGGATGTCCAAATGATTGTATATTTTGCAATCAAAGGTCAATAAGTGGACAGCAAAAAATGATAACAAATGAAGATGTAAAGAAAACTATAGAATTTTACTTAGATAATATTAAAGATAAAGAAGCTAAGAAAGAAGTTGCATTTTTTGGAGGAAGTTTCACTGGAATAGAAGAAGAGAAACAAGAAGAGTTTTTAAAAACAGCATACGAGTTTATAAAAGCTGGAAAGATAGATACAATAAGAATATCAACTAGACCAGATTATATAAATAAAAAGATATTAAAAAGGCTAAAAAAATACAAAGTAGAAACAATCGAGCTAGGTGTGCAATCAGCAAATGATTATATCTTAAAAAGAGCAAATAGAGGTCATACATTTGAAGATGTAAAAAAAGCTTCTAAAATGATTAGATGGCGCGGATTCAAATTAGGACATCAAATGATGGTAGGCTTACCAGAAAGCACAAGAATTGATGAAATAAATACAGCAAAAGAACTAATAAAATTAAGACCTAAAATGGTTAGAATATATCCTGTGCTAGTAATAAAAAATACTAGATTAGAAAAAGAATACCTAGAAGGTAAGTATACTCCACTAACAGTTGTACAAGCGGTTGAAACATGTAAAGAATTAGTATCTATGTTTAATCAAAAAGGAATAGATGTAATAAGAGTTGGATTGCAAAATACGGACGAAATCACTGACCCTAATATAGAAGGAAGCGAAGTTGTAGCAGGTCCATATCATCCAGCATTTAGACAATTAGTAGAATCTGGTTTATGGTGTGATACAATTCTTGCTAAAATAAAACAGTTAAATGTTAAAGTAAAGAAAGTAGAAGTAACAGTTAATCCACAAGATGCAAATAATGTTATTGGACATAAAAGAGAAAATATAGAAAAACTTAAAGATATGTATACATTAGACTTAATTGTTAAACAGGATAAAAATATAAAACCTGGAAAGCTAGAGATAAAAGTACTAGAGAAATATCCTGAATTTTTAGAAGATTATAAGTAAAAGGGGAATTTTATGGAGAAAAACAAAAGAGTAATAAATATATTATTAATAGTAATTGTAATATTAGTTGTCGTGGGGTGTGTGCTAGGATTTGTGTATTTTACTAAAGAAAAAACAAAACCTATAATAGACCCAGAAGAGAAAAAGGCTATACAAAACCAAGAAAAACTTTTTTCATTAGAAACATATCCTAGAATAGATGGTTCAACAGTTACATTACCACTTGCAGAAGCATTCAAGGCAAATTTTACAGGAACAGATATAAAAGATGTTGATGTAACACATTCAAAAACTCACAATGCGTATGTTAATTTAATAAATGGAGACACAGATTTAATATTAGTAACATATCCATCAGATGATGAACAAAAATTGGCTAAAGAAAAAGGTGTTGAACTAGAAATAGTGCCTATTGTAAAAGATGCATTTGTATTTTTTGTAAATACAGAAAATCCTGTTGAAAGTTTAACATTGGAACAAATTCAAGGGATATATACAGGAAATATTAAAAACTGGAAAGATGTAGGAGGAGATAATGAAAGAATAGTAGCATATCAAAGACCTGCTAATTCTGGAAGTCAATCAGGAATGTTGTCATTAGTAATGAAAGGAAAAAAGATGATGGACCCAACAACTGAAACTATTTCGCAAACAATGTCTGATATAGTTGATGTCATTTCAGATTATACAAATGGAAAAACTGCAATTGGATATTCATACTATTATTATGCTACAACAATGTATACAAAAGATAAGATGAAATTATTAGGGGTAAATGGAGTAGACCCTACATATGAAAATATAAAAAGTGGGCTATATAGTTTACAAACAGCATATTATGCGGTTATTAGAAAAGATGAAGAACAAAATAGTGATGCACGCAAATTACTAAATGCAATGAAATCTGAAAGAGGTCAGAATGTTGCAAAGGAGGCGGGCTATGTTCAAAACTATTAAGTCTAGAGTAATTTTTGTAATAGTTTTTTGTTTAATTTGCATTGCAATAACAACCGGAGCAATAATATATAAAAATATAGAAATTGATGAAACAGAAGGAGCCAAAAAAGAAGAAGCGCGTTTACAAGAAGATACAGTAAAGGGAGTCAATTTAAAGGGAACATATAATCAAAACGATTTAAGTATCAGTGAAAAAAGGGCTACAAAAGAAAAAATTGAAATTACTTTTTGCCAAATTGATGGACTAAAAGATGCAGATATGCAGAACAAAATTAATAAGGAACTTGAGGTTGTTGCGATTAACTCATATAAAGAACAGATAAGTGATTTAGATAAAGTTTTAAATGTGTTTGTTAATACGACTAATTATTCAAATTTTGCGAATGTACTTTCATTTTCAGTAGATTATACCTCTAAAATAGATGATAATGGGGATGGATTTTATCAAGGTCATAAATTCTTAAATTATGATTTGACAACAGGAGAAAAAATAACATTTGATAAATTATTTACTTCAAATGCACCCATAGAAGAGATTTTAAGAAAATCTTCATATTATAGTTTGGTACAAAGAAATTTGCAAAACAATTTATCAGGTGATATGGTTGTATCAAATTATGGAGATGTTGAAGATGATGTGGCACTAATTATTGATAAATATAAAAAAGGTAAAATAACAGAATTTTATTTTTCTCCAACTGAAATATTTATACAATATGATAATGATACTTTAATAACCATAAATATGCAGGAGTATTCAGATTATATTGCAATATATAACAGATATTTAACTAATGAATCGATTTATGAAAAGAATGATATAGGAAATAAAAATTTATATACTTTAGCAGAAGATTATAGAAAAACATATCAATATTCAGATTATGAGAAAGAAAGTAATTATTTTATAGATGTAAATATGCTTGTAGTTACGGGAAAAGAAGATATAGCAGTTGAAACATTTAAACAACAGAAAATTAATCAAATAGAAAAGGAAATAGAAAATATAAAACATCTTGCATATCAAAATTCAGATAATTTCTATATACTAAATTATAATATTTATGTATTTGCAGCAGATGATAGCGGTTTAGGACAGACATATTTACAATGTACAACAAAAGGAAATACTTATGAAATGACAGTTCATGATTTTGAAGAAAATGTAGAACCAATAATTATAAAAACAAATAGAGAATATTCAGGTGGAGATATTCCAGAATATATATATGATTTTACAGATATACTAAAAGTAGGACCACAAAATATTGACGAATATTTTAATCCGGAAACAGGAGAAAAGATAGTTATTTAGAATAAAATCACTCGATATTACAAATAATTGTAATAAGGGTGATTTTTTATGAACAAAATTAATGTAAAAAATGAAATAATAAACATATCAGGAACAATATTAGGGGCAGCAATAATGGCATTTGGAACATCGGCTTTTTTATTGCCAAATCAATTGTCATCAGGAGGCTTATCAGGTGTTGCAACTATAACATATTATTTATTAAAAATTCCCATGGGTGCGATGATAATGGCTTTAAATATCCCATTATTTATATTAGCAGGATATAGACTGGGAAAGGAATTTTTTGCAAAATCATTAATAGGGACAATTAGTTTATCAATTTTTATAGATATATTTGACAAATATCCGCCTGTAACTACAGATAGATTTTTAGCTTGTATATATGGTGGAGCTTTAATAGGAATAGGAACAGCAATTATATTAAAAGTAGGGTCATCTACTGGTGGGACAGATTTAGTAGCAACAGTAATAAAAGGGTATAATCCATATATATCTATGAGTAAATATTTGATAATTATGGATATAGTTATAATTTCTCTAAATGTATTATTTTTTAAACATATTGAAATTGGATTATATTCTGCAATTGCTATTTATTTATATGGGCAAATGATTGATATAATATTTGAAGGAGTATATTATACAAAATTGTTATTTATAATTTCAGATAAAAATGACGAGATAGCAAAAGAAATCAGCAATGAAGTTAAAAGAGGGGTAACAGGACTTTACGGAAAAGGAATGTATAAAAGTAAAGATAAATTAGTATTAATATGTGCAGCTTCGAGAAATGATACTGCAAAGATAAAAGATTTGGCTAAAAAAATAGATGAAAAATGTTTTATAGTCATTACAAATGCTAGGGAAGTACTTGGAAAAGGATTTAAAGAAGTATAATAAAAGTGGCTTAATAGAATAATGCCACTTTTATGTTTTTGTAATCATTTGACCAGAGACTACATTTGCTTTTACATTTAAATGAAAATTAGCTGTTGGAAATTTTTCTTTCCAATTATAATTTTCCCATTCATTTTTTGTATTAAAATGAGAAAGAGCTTTGTTAGAGAAACAATCAATATCTGTATTTAATTCTTTAGAGATTTTATTAAAATAATTATTTAATTCTTCTTTAAGATAATCTTCGGTAGCCGTAGAAAATTTATCTAAAGTAGAAGTTTTTTCATATTCAATATTTTCTTCTAAAGTTAAGATAGAAGCTTGTACATTTACATCAAGATAAATATTAGGAACATTGTTATCAATGTCAACAGTGAACTTGGATTTTTTTGAGGGAACAATGTTGAGCTCTACTTTTTCTTTTTTATTTTTATCATAAGGATTGTCAATAGATATTATAAATGAACCTACATTATTTTTTATTAAAAGATGGCATATAGTTTCTGTGGCCGTAAGCTCTCCACATAATTTATCATTATCAAAAACAGCTATGCCAATATTTTCTGTACCACGTTTGCCTTGGATAGAGCTTGAACCAGCAGTTAAATTATCAGGATTTGTTATAATATTTTCATTCTTTTCGGATGAAATATATTCAGAAGGATCATCTGAACCAGAAGATGACTCTTGTTTATTACGAGCAGTATCATTAAGACCGCCTAAGGTTGCAGTACCGTCGCAAGAGTCTACAGAAAGAGTATTAAAAAATTCACCAACTGTTGAATCAGAAAAATATCCTGTAAACTTATTTGTAATTGAAAAAGTTGCATAATAATTTGTAGTTATTTTTTCAAGATTTGGTTTTAAATTTGAAAGATAATCATATGCATGACAAGTACTAATTATAAGATTTGTAGTAGGCCTGAATTCTTCTGTATTAAGTAAACTATAAATTTCAGAGGAAATACCATTTTTTGCGTATTCCTCAGAAAAAATTACGGCACCACAATGTGCTAAATTTATTTCTTTTCCCATATAACTATTTAATAAATTCAAACATCCGTAAATAGAATCGGCTTCGCCAGAAACAAAGATAAGATTATTTGATTCATCAGAAGAACCACTATTTGGTGAAAAAGAATCAGATCTAGTAAACTGAGCTGTGAGTTTTATGTCTGCATTTTCACCAACGTCAACTCCTAGAGCTAATACATAAGCTAGATTGGTTAAATTGTGCGAAGTATAAGAATTGGAAAAAGCACTTATAAATATAGCTAGTAAAATTAGAAAAATTATGATATTTAATGCGTTTTTGCTCGTGATAACCACCTCCTAATAGCTTTTTTTATAGTTGCAAAAAGTAATACTATAAAACTAATTCCAATTACTAAAGTAAAGAAAGAATATTTATACACTATGTTTGAATAATATGTGGAAATTGCATAATTCTTGGGCCATAAACTAACACAAAAAATGCAAATAGCAATTAAAAAACTTAGAAAATTAGCACTTTTAAAATGAGTGATTTTTTTCAAAATATTAGTTGAAAATTTTAAGGTAATTCCTAAATAACTCATAAAAGCAATTATCCAAATAAGCAAGTATATTGAATCAGGTTTTCTAAAAAAGGAACCGAATTTTACATATTTGGTAGCAGAATACAGTGGGAGTAATTCATCAGTTTCTACGAAGCCACTAAACATGAATAGTATTGTGGAGACACTAAGTAATAGGAATATTGCCGATAGTATAATTGCTGTGACAGATACTTTTTTTATATCTTCAGGCTTTTTTAGAATTGGTGGCATAAAGTAAATATATGCAAGTGTCTGAAATGCAAAAATATTTGCCAAACCGCTAATAAATGTTGTAAATAAACCATTTCCAAAAATCGGATAAATTTTCTCAACCTCATAATATGGAATATCTGCTAAAAATAAAATTAAAGTACTAACAATTAAAAAAGGAAAAAATATAAAAATACTTCTATATATTGCATTATGTTTCATACTACACGATAAAACAGCAGATATCAGAAATATTAATATAATGTAAAAAGGTTTAGACATGGGAAAATATATAATTTGCAAAAATGAGGAAAATAAATGCAATAATATTCCAGACCAAAATACGAAATATATGATATATGCAATTCCGATAATCCATTTTAAAATATTTCCACCAAGATAATCTGAAATATCTATTATATCAAATGTTGGAAACTTTTTTAGAAAATAGCAAATCAAACATGTATAGCAGATTACAATTATGCTTATATAGAGTATGTTTAGCAATGAAGCAGAAGAAGTTAAATTTATAATTGATTTTGTAACATTTAAAATTATAAGATTAAATGTAATAGTTACTAATAATGCTATAGCTTCTTTATTTCCTATTCTTGTATTGTTCATATAAAAAATCCTTTCAATGAAAAAATATTCCTACATATTATTTACAAATATGTAGGAAATATACATTTTAAATATTAAGTTTGAAAATCGAAAACGCAAAAAATATGTAAGCATATCTAAGAAATTTCTTTTTCATTAGATGAGATTGATAGTATTCATAAAACGACTTTAATGCACTTAATTTATCTGTTATTGTTATAACATAACTTTCTTTATATTTAGGAAATTTGAAAAATGTTACAGGCCACATGTGTTTTAAGATAATATCTTGTTCTTTTTCATTAAGATTGCAAATTTTTAAGGCATTTTCTAATGCAATTTGTGGATGCTTAAATGCATGCCAACCATTTAACATTTTTTTAGAATGTCTCCAATCATATAAAAATAAATCATGCAAAACTGCTGCTCTTGCAACCGATATATAATCCCAATTAAGTTTTTTGCAAAAAAGATAAGACCAATAAGCTACTTCGAGACAATGTTCATAACAATCAGTGTCATAATGTTGCTTATATTTTTTCATTTGCAATATTGTTGGATTATAAATTAAATCTTTAGTTATTTCATAAAATTCTTTATTCATATTTATTTTATCCTTTATTTATAATTTATACTTTCTATTATATATTATTTTTTGGTATTTGACAATACGCAGGGTAATCTGTTTTGTTGACTTTTTATATGACATAATATATAATTTAGAAAAAATTGGGAGGAATATATGAGCTTTAGAATAATATATGGAAGAGCAGGAACAGGAAAGAGTGAATACTGTTATAGAGAAATTGCTCAAAAAATAAAAAAAGAAAATAAAATATTAATAATTACACCAGAACAATTTTCATTTACAGCAGAAAAAAAATTGATGGATGCGATTGATACGCAAGCAGTGTTTAATGCAGAAGTAGTAACATTAAGTAGAATGGCATATAGAGTAATAAGTGAAATTGGAGGAAAAAACGAAACCAATTTAAGTAAATGTGGAAAGGCAATGCTCATATACTCAATATTAAGCAATAATAAAAACGAACTAAAATTT
>MNRR01000047.1:0-6965 GCA_001916055.1 Clostridium sp. 28_12 | reverse complement strand
AACATGGAATTAGTGTAGAACAACTAAAACAAGAAATAGAAAACCAAGAGGACATCTATTTAAAAAATAAGTTACAAGACCTAAACGTAGTATACAGTGGGTTCGAAGAACAATTAGCAGGAAAATATATTGATGAAACAGATTTATTAACAATATTAGCAGAAAATATAGACAAAACAGATATGTTTAAAGATGCAGTAATTTATATAGATGAATTTGCAGGATTTACAAGTCAAGAATATCATATAATAGAAAAACTAATACAAATAGCAAAACAAGTAACAATAACAATATGTACAGATGGATTACATGAAATAAAAAATCCAGATACAGACATATTTTATTCAAATGAGGTTACTGTAACTAAATTGTTAGAAGTTGCACAAAATTGTGATGTGAAAATAGAAGAAATAAAGTTAGAAGAAACATATAGATTTAAAAATTCGGAATTGAAACATTTAGAGAAAAATTTATATGAAAACAAACCACAAAAATATAATAGTCAAATAAAAAATATACAATTATTTTTAGCTAAAAATCAATATTCAGAAATAGAAGAAGTGGCAAGAAATGTATTAAAACTAGTAAGAGACGAAGGATATAGATATAGAGATATCTCAATAATTACTAAAAATATAGCGACATATTCAAGCTTAGCAAGGGCAATATTTGATAAATATGACATACCAATATTTATAGATGAAAACAGAGATCTAAACCAAAATATAGTAATCCAGTATATACTTGGAATACTAGAGATATTTATAAAAAATTGGTCATATGAAGCGGTATTTAATTATATAAAAACAGGTTTTTCTAATATAGAAGAAGATGATATATTCAAACTAGAAAAATACTGTTTAAAGTGGGGAATAAAACAAAACAAGTGGAAAAAAGAATTCACATATGGAAATTATGAAGAAAAAGATAAAGCAGAAATTGAAAGATTAGAGCAAATTAGAAAAGATTTAGTAAGTCCATTAATGAATTTAAAACATAAAATTGATGAAAATAAAACAGTAAGAGGTATTTCAAAGGCAATATATGAATTTTTAGTAGAGCAACAGATATATGAAAAAGTTCAAATTAAAATACAAGAATTAAATGAAATTGGACAAATAGATTTAGCAAATGAATATGAAAGCAGCATACAAACGATAATAGAAATATTAGATGAAATTGTATTAGTATTTAAAGATGACAAAATAACAATAGACAAATACAATCAAATTTTAAAGATAGGCTTTAAAAATAGTAGTTTAACTAAAATACCTGGCACACAAGACCAAGTAATAATGGGAGATGTAGATAGGTCAAGAAGTCATAAGGTAAAAGCAATATTTATAATAGGCTTAAATGATGGTGAGTTTCCAAGTGTTAGAAAAGACGAGGGATTTTTAAATGATGCAGATAGAGAGGTTTTAAAACAAAATGGTATAGAGTTAGCAAAAGGCACAATAGACAAACTATATGAAGACAGTTTTAATATATATAAAGCATTTACAACAGCAGAAGAAAAGTTATATTTATTATACTCATCATCAGATATGCAAGGAAAAGCACTACGTCCATCAATGCTAATAAATAAAATAAAAAAAATATATCCTATGTTACAAGAACAAAGTGATGTTATAGAAAGAAGAAGTGAGATATTAAACAAAAAAACAACATATGAAGAATTAATAGTCAATTTAAGCAAATTAAAGGAACAAGATAGTATAGAAAAGTTATGGTATTATATTTATGATTATTATCAAAAAAATAGTGAGTGGAATGAAAAATTAAAACAAAGTTTAAAAGGATTAGAATATACGAATATTCCAGATAAAATAGATCAAAATAATATTGATAGACTATATGGAAATACATTAATAACAAGTATTTCAAAACTAGAAAGATATAGAAGTTGTCCATTTTCTTATTATCTACAATATGGACTTAAAATAAAGCCACAAGAAGAATTAAAAATTCAAACATTAAATACAGGAACATTTATACATGAGGTAATAGATGAATTTTTTGGGACAGTAAGAGAAGTGGGAATAAAATTAGAAGAAATTACAGAAGAACAATTGTCAGAAATAATAAATAAAATAATTGATTCAAAGTTAGGACAAAATAAAAATTATATATTTACATCAACTGCGAAATATAGAGCATTAGTTATCAGACTAAAAAAAATAATAAAAAAGGCACTAAAATATATAATTGGAACAATTGTGCAAAGTAGATTTAAAGTATTAGGAACAGAAGTAGAATTCGGAGAAAAAGGCAAATACAAGCCAATAAGATTAACTTTGGAAGATGGAAAAAGAATAGAGATAATAGGAAAAATAGATAGAATAGATACAGCACAAGGGGAAGATGGAAAATATCTAAGAATAATAGATTATAAATCATCAGCTAAAAATATAGATTTAAATGAGGTATATGCAGGACTACAAATCCAATTACTAACATATTTAGATGCTGCATGTAAAGAAGAAGATTTAATGCCAGCAGGAGTTTTATATTTCAGCATGTTAGAACAAATGATAAAATCAGATAAAAGACTAGAACAGGAAGAAATAGAAGATAAAATAAGAGCAAATTTTAAAATGAAAGGCCTAATTTTGGCAGATGTAAAAGTAGTAAAACTACATGATAAAAATTTGCAAAATGGAAATTCTGCACTTGTACCAGCATATATAGGAAAAGATGGAGAATTAAGTGAAAAAAAGACGAGTGGAGTAACTGCCGAACAGTTTAAAGATTTGCAAAAATATATGTACACAATAATTAAACAAATTTCTAAAGAAATTCTAGGAGGTAATATAGACTTAAAACCTTATTATAAAGACAAAAAAACGCCATGTAAATATTGTGATTATAAAAGTATTTGTTCATTCAATATGGGTGGATGTGAAAATTCTTATAATTATATAGACAAAAAGAGTAAAGAAGAGATTTTGAGCAAGTTGGCAAAGGGGGCGCCCGTTTGTAATAACTTCTGAACTAAAAAGTGTGAAAGGACTTAAAAGGATATGAAAGATTTATCAAATGAAAATGTTATTCATGTAAAAAAGAATGGAGTTGAATATTTACAATTTAGAAAATTATTAGAATATAGTGACATAATAAAACATGCATATGCAATTGGATTAGAACCAAATTTTAGAACTGCAAGAGCGAAAAATGCCACTCCATTAACTAAAGAAGAATATGAAAAAGCGGTAAATGATTATAAAAAATTAGCAACTTCAGTGGGAATAGATTATATAAATATAGCAAAACCAAATCAATCACATACCAAAAATATAAAAGTGGTAGAGAAAAAAGTAAATGGCAATGAACCTGACTTTAATTTAAAAGAATATGAACAAATTGATGGCTTAGTAACAGACAAGAAAAATATAGCATTAGCAACAACAAATGCAGACTGTATTTTACTATTATTCTTTGACCCAACAAAAAGAGTAATTGCAAATGTGCATTCAGGGTGGCGTGGAACATTACAAAGAATATCAGTTGAAACAATTAATAAAATGAAGAGTCAATATGGATGTAATCCAGCAGATATAATTTGTTGCATTTGTCCAAGTATTAGAAAATGTCATTTTAAGGTTCATAAAGATGTGCAAGAACCATTTTATAATGAATTTAAAGAGTTAAAAGAAATAAATGAAATAATAGTTCCTGTTGAAAACGAAAATAGATGGTCAATTGACACAGTGAGAATTAATCAAATAATATTAGAACAAGTTGGACTAAAAAAAGAGAACATAATTGATTGCGGAATTTGTAGTGTATGTAATTCTGATTTGATACATTCTTATAGAGTGGAAAAAGAAGTATATGGTTTAGAGACGGCATTGATAGAGTTAAAATAGTATCCATTTCTTGGGGATTAAAGGAGGAAATATGATAATACCAAAAAGTTTAAAAATAGGGGATACAATAGGAGTTATTGCACCATCAAGTCCTATTGTAGGAGACAATATAGAAGAACTAGATCAAGCAAAAGAAATAATAGAAAAATTAGGATTTAAAGTAAAATATTCAAAAAATATATTTTCTAATACAAATAATTATAGTGCAACAGCAACGGAGAAAGCAGACGATATAAATGAAATGTTTGCTGATAAAGAGGTCAAAATGATATGGTGTGCTAAAGGAGGAAATAATAGTAATTCAACATTTGAATACATTGATTATGATAATATAAAGAAAAATCCAAAAATCATTTGTGGATTTAGTGATATAACTTCTTTAACTAATATGATTACAGAAAAGACTGGACTGGTAACATTTAGTGGAACTAATTTCAAAACTGTGGCAACAGACGAGACAGATTATAGCCTAAAAGAAATCTTAAAAAGGTTTGTTGATGGAAGTTTGGAATTAGGCGAGAAAGAAGATGAATATCAAACTATACAAGCAGGTATAACAGAAGGACAACTAATAGGAGGAAACTTAAATTTGACTAGTGGAATGGTTGCAGGAAAATATTCTATTAATTTTAAGAATAAAATATTATTTTTAGAAGAATTAGGTTTTGAAACAGAACCAGCTATGGCAAGCAATTTTTTATATTACATGAAACAAAATGGTGTATTCGAACAAATAAAAGGTATTTGGCTTGGAAATTATACTAATGAAAGCGGAATTAAATTAGAAGATATATTATTAGATACTATCGGAGATAAATTTAAAGGTCCAATAATCAAATCTGAAAATTTTGGACATATTGATAAAAAAACTGTTATTCCAATTGGAACTATGGCTAGAATTGATACAAATAGAGATGTTAAGATTGAATTATTAGAAAATTGTTTGAGTGAAGATTAGAAGTTGCCAATAACAATTCAAAATTATTGCAATTTAGCAGAGCATATAGTAAAATAAAATTGCACAGATGAGAACCGGTCACAAATGTGCAAAAATAGAAAAGAGGTAGTGAAAATGCGAAAATTACCAAATGGAATAAGTAACTATGAGAAGATAGTTGAAGAGAATAGAATATATGTAGATAAAACAATGTATATAGAAAAAATGGAAGACTTAGCAGATAGCACAATAATGTTCTTACGTCCGAGAAAATTTGGAAAAACATTATTTACAAGTACACTAGAATGTTATTATGATAAAAATAGAGTGGATAAATTTGAAAAATTATTTGGAAAAACATATATAGGAAAAAATCCAACACCAAATAAAAATAGATATTGCATATTAAGATTTAATTTTTCAGGAATAAGCACAAATACAGTAGAAGAGACAATGAAAGGATTTAGAGAAAAAGTAGATTTAGGAATAAATAGATTTGTAGCAGATTATGAAATAGAGTTTTACAATAATCCAGAACAGAGTACAGAGGGAATATTAGGTAGTATATTTGAAGCATTTAGAACACAAAGAAGAGACGAGAAAATATATGTAATAATAGATGAATATGATCATTTTGCAAACGAATTATTAGGATTTAGAACAGATGAATTCAAAGAGTTAGTAGCCAAAAATGGAAAAATAAGAAAATGGTACGAAATCTTAAAAGAAGGAACAGAATCAGTAGTAGATAGAATATTTATTACAGGAGTAGCCCCAATAACATTAGACAGTACAACAAGTGGATTTAATATAGCCAATGATATAACAAAAGATATAGAATTTAATGATATGTTAGGATTTAATAAAGAAGATGTAAAATATTTAATGAAAGAAATAGACATGCCAGAAGAAAAGCAAGAAGAAGTATTACCAATAATAAAGGAAAATTATGATGGATATATATTTTCAGATGAAATAGATAATAACGAATTAAACAATTACAAATTATATAATTCAAATATGACATTATATTTCTTAAATGAATATTGCAGATTAAAAGAAATTCCTAAAAAATTAGGGGATATAAACATATTAAGTGATTATAGAAAAATAGAAGCATTTATGGATTTGTGTCAAAATATGAATAAAATAGAATTATTAGAAAAAATAGTAGCAGAAGAACCAGTAGAGAGTAAATTGACAGAGAAATTTAATGCAGAAATAAGTTTTGGAGAAAAAGAGCTAATTTCATTATTATTTTATTTAGGATATTTAACAATAAAAGAAAATGAATTTGGAGTACTAAAATTTATTATACCAAATGAGGCAATAAGAACAATTTATAGTAACTATTTTTTAGAATATATAAAAAGAAAAGCAGGAATAAATGCAGAGATAAAAAATGGAGAAATGATAAAAGAAATATTACTAGAAGGAAAAATAGATAAGGCAATAGAAACACTAGGAACATTTTTAACAAACTTATCTAACAAAGATTATCAACGCTTTGATGAAAAATACATAAAAGTGATATTTTACTCAATATGTAGAATGCTAGGAGCAGTATATGTAAAATCAGAGTTAGAGGTTGGAGGAGAATATGCAGATATATTAATAGTGCCAAGAGAAAAATTAGAAGAAAGATATGGAGTATTATTAGAGTTTAAATATATAAAACAAGAAGAATATAATAAAAATCCAGAACTTTTAAAACAAAAACAACAAGAAGCAAAAACACAATTAGAAAGATATACTAAAAAAGAAGAATTAAAAGCAATACCAAATTTAAGAAGTTATGCAATTGTTGTAATAAAAGATAAAATAGAAGTAGAAGAGTTGTAAAAATGGAAATATTAGACACAAAACAATAAAATACACAAAAAGTATTGACAAGAAATACACAAAATGATAAGTCATAAATAAAACAGAAAAAGTTCAGTTATCAAAAAGCATCACTTTGAATAGCAAGTCAAAAGAAGGAGGAAAAAATAAACATGGGAAAAAACACGAAAATAGTAGGAGGAATACTACTAGTAGCAATAATATTAGTAGCAGTAGCATATGCTGCAATAACTAATGTGGAATTAAATATAAATGGTGTAGGAAATGCGCAAGCAAAACAAGAAAACTTTAAAGTAGAATTTATAGGAACACCAAGT
>MNRR01000046.1 GCA_001916055.1 Clostridium sp. 28_12 | reverse complement strand
GAAGCTGCCAGAATCAATGCACTGTCCGGGGGAGTACTACAGTTGTTCACTATAGCCACTTTCCGAAGTTCAGGTGGAAAGGATATTTCCGCAGGATGTACATATTCGATAGGAATTTGTTCCAAACTTTGGCAACTGCCAAAGAATAGTATGAACATGCAGGCAAATGCCAATGAATCTAATTTTGCCATAGTGCCGAATATTTAGTAGTTAAGTTTAAACAAAGATACTATTTTAACATCAGGTGATTACGATTTAGAAAAATATGAATCAAGTTCAAATTATACTATAGACCAATCATCAATGGATGAGAGAATTGAAAAAATATATTTAGAGGAACTTGAAAATACAACAATATCAAAATTTCAAATAGCAGGAATTGAGGTAGAAAAATGCAATGTAGATGCAGTATTAAACACAAATAAGAAAAATGCAGGAATTCATTTGATTACAGTAAAAATAAAAGGGCCAGTAGAACAGGAAAAAATTGATTCAGTTGTAAAAGAACTTGTACAAGAATATGAAATATCAGAAGACAAAGTAAAAATAATTATTAGGTAATTAGAAAGGAGGGACAAATGTTCAAGGGATTGTTTAAAAAGGGAGAAGAGGAAAAAGATAAAAAGAAGCAAATAGAGAATATTATTGTATGTATAGTAATATTAATAATAACAGTACTTATAATTAATAGTATGTGGTCAACAGATAACAAAGAAAGTCAAAATAACACAAAGCAAAGTTCAAAGGTACTAGCTCAAACAACTTTAACAGATACAAGCACAGAAGAACAAGACAATTTAGAGAAAAAATTGGAGGAGATTTTATCAAGTATTAATGGAGTAGGCAAAGTAAAAGTTTTGATAAAATATTCGGAAAGCAGTAGTATTGTTGCTATGTACAATGAAACAAAATCAGAAAGCACCATAAAAGAAAGTGACAAGAGTGGAGTCAGTAAGGAACAAACAGATACTGAAAATAAAAAAGAGATAGTTTATTCTGATGAAGAAGGAAAAAGTAAACCAATAACAGAAAAAGTCGTAATGCCTGTTATTGAAGGAGCAATAATAACGGCTCAAGGTGCAAAAGATTCCACAGTAAAGTCGTCAATCGTAAGTGCAGTTGAAGCTGTTACTGGACTTGCAGTTCATAAAATTCAAGTTTTTGAAATGGGAACAAATTAAGAATAGGAGGTGAAAAATATGAAATTCAAAAAAGGTACAGCAGCAATTTATGTGTTAGCTTTAATGTTAGTTACCGCAGGTTATTGGGCATATCTTTCGAATGAATCCAAAACTTTAGAAACAGTAAATTTAGGAAACCAAGATACAACTAATAATGTTGATGAAAACCTTGGAGATGCAACATTAGTTAATAGTAATGAAGTAAAGGAGCAAAAACAAAATCAAGAGCAAAACCAAGAACAAGAACAAAAAACTGAACAAGAACCTGTAAATGATTATTTTCAAGAGTCAAAATTGTCAAGAGACACAATGTATTCACAAACATTAGAAACATATCAAAAGATGTTGGACAATTCTAATGTGTCTGAGGAGCAAAAAGCAATAGTTACGCAAGAAATCACAAAGTTAAATCAAGAAAAAAATGCTATAATGATATGTGAAAATGTACTTTCAACTAAAGGTTTTAACAAGTGTGTTATATTTGTAAATGTGGACAGTATAAGTGTTGTTGTTGGAAAAGAAAAAATTGAGACTGATGAAATTGCTCAAATCCAAAATATTGTTTCTCGAGAGATGAATGCTAAAGTTGAAAATATACATATAATGACTAATAATTAATGTGAAATTTTCGTGAAAATGTTGAAATTAATTTGAAGTTGTGATATTCTATTTAAAGTAAATTAGGAGGTAATTAATATGGAATTAAAAGGTTCAAAAACAGAGCAAAATTTAATGACAGCATTTGCAGGAGAGTCACAAGCAAGAAACAAATATACATATTTTGCGAGCAAAGCAAAAAAAGAAGGATATGAGCAAATTGCAGCTATATTTCAAGAAACAGCTGACAATGAAAAAGAACATGCAAAAATGTGGTTCAAATTATTAAATGGTGGAGAAATTGGTTCAACAGCTGAAAATTTAAAAGCTGCAGCTGATGGGGAAAACTATGAATGGACAGATATGTATGCAGAATTTGCAAAAACAGCAAAAGAAGAAGGATTTACAAGAATTGCATATTTATTTGAAGAAGTAGCTAAAATAGAAAAAGAGCATGAAGAAAGATATCTAAAATTGTTGAAAAATGTAAAAGATGGAAAAGTATTTGAAGCAGGAGAAGTTAAGATATGGAAATGTAGAAACTGTGGACATATAGTTGTTGGAACATCAGCACCAGAAGTTTGCCCAGTATGTAGTCATCCAAAGGCATATTTTGAAATCAAAGCTGAAAATTATTAAAAAACATAGTTTAGAGAGGAACCCTAATTATTAGACGAAAAAGTCTAATAATTAAGGTTCTTTTTTTCCAGATTTCCATTTCATACTAATTTTAGCTTGAGCTTTTTGCTTTTTGGGAGAAATAAAACTTGCTCTGTATTCTTGTTTCCAAATAGGAGAAACATACATTCCATTTCCAGGACTATTTACATCAGGAGCAATAGGAGTAGTATATGGAACTCCAAAAGATTTTAAACTACAAATCATTGAAACATATATAAATAATCCGGCTCCAATGCCTAAAAAACCAGCAGTAGAGCCTAAAGCTATAAACCAAAATCTAAAAACACGGACATGAAAACCAAAAGAAAAGTCAGGGATTGTGAAAGAAGCTATTCCAGTTATTGCAACAATTATTATAAGAGTTGGACTTACGATACCAGCATTAACAGCAGCATCACCTAAAATCAGAGCACCGACGATTCCGATAGAAGAACCAATAAGAGATGGGACTCTTAGATTAGCTTCACGAATTAGTTCAAAAGAAATTTCCATAAGTAAAATTTCAAAAGTAACGGGAAAAGGAACATTTGCTCGTGCCGCTAAAATAGAAAATAACAACGGAGTTGGCAGAATTTCTTGATGAAAGTTACTTATAGCCATATATATACCAGGTAGAAGCAATGTAATTAATGTTGCTAATATACGAACACTTCGTAAAAAATTTGCAAACAAAGGTCTTAAATTTGTATCTTCTGGTGAAAAAAGAAAATCTTCTATTGTTGCAGGCAAAATAATTGCATAGGGATTCCCATTAACTAGTATAACCACTCTGCCTTGAAATAGGTACTTTGCACATTTATCAGGTCTTTCAGTTGATAACACTTGAGGAATTCCAAAACCTTCATCAGTTTCTATTAATTGTTCTAATTGACCTGTTGAAAGCAGAGAATCAATATCAAGATTATTTAAACGATACTTAGCTTCTGATACTAAATCACTATTTGCAATATTTTGCAAATAGCATACACCACATTTTGTCTTACTGATTTTACCAACAGGGATAGTTTCAATAACAAGATTTTCATTATTTACAATACGTCTTAAGATAGCAGTATTAGTCCTAAAGTTCTCAATAAAACCCTCTTGAGGACCTTTAATAACAGATTCATTTTCAGGATTACTTATTCCACGCTGAGGGTAACTTTTAACATCAATATCAAATGCAGTATCTAATGTATCAATAAAAAGTAAACAGTCTCCCATGTTTATACCAGAGAAAACATCTTGAAAATCTTGGACTTTTTCAACACTATTTTGTGGTAAAAGGCAATTATCAACATATTCAAGCAAATTTCCATTAAAAGGCGTAACATTTTTATTTTTTCCAAACATTAAAGGCTTTAAAATGAAATCATTATTAGAATCAGAATCAGCCAATCCATCAATATAAATGATAAAACACTTATGATTTTCATTATATGCAAACATATTAAACTCTCTAATTATAATATCAGCACATATCATTGTATTATATTTACTTTTTAAAAAATCTAAATTTTTATTAATCTCAGTGAATACTTTATAATTCATATCTGGAGCTTTAACATTTTCATTATTAGAAATACTTTCTTTTTCATTTATAATAGAAAAGTCATATGTGTCGGAATTATTAAATTTAAATAAATTACTAAAAAAATCTTTAAAATTCATATTAGTAATATTAGCAAAAAATGAAAAAATATTCAAAAAACTTGAAAACAATATGTAAATAAGATATAATTGAATTAGTGCATGGAGGAAGTATGAAAGATAAAATAATTAGTTTTATATTAATTTTATTAACGGTTGCAATTCTAGGAGCAATTGTGCTATTCGGATATGTGGCATATGTAGAAATAACAGGAAATGATATTACTTCAATAGACTTTGTTGGATACGGAGATATATTAGGAATAGGAAAAGACAAAAAAGAAGAAGACAATATTGACACAAGTGTGGATATATTCAATGGAGTAGATGATAATAAAACATCAGCAGAAACAATTACAACTAATGATAATAGATATAGGCATTTATATGAACAATTAGATGATACAGCCAAAAAGATATATGATAAATTATACGAAAGTAGAGAAAATATGAAAACTGGAACATATAGAATAGATTTTGGAAATGAATTCCAAATACTATTATCGCAAGCAGATGGAGAAAGTAAATTAAAGAAAGAATACCAATCAGCAATAGAAACATTAATATATGAAAATCCAGAAATATTTTATTTAGATGCAACAAGTATGTATATAAATATAGAAAAAGTAATTAAGATTACAAGTACTAAATATAATGTGTATATAGATAATGGCTCAAAACCTAACTATTTAGCAGAAGGATTTAACAGCAAAGAAGATATAGATACATATCAAACTAAAATAGAAAAAGTTAGGGATTATATAGTTAAAAATATAAAAGACAAAAATGATTATGAAAAAATAAAGTTAACACATAATTATTTAAGAGATACAATTAATTATGAATCAACAATATCAAAAAATAATATATATGATATATATGGCGCATTAGTTTTAAGAGAATGTGTATGTGAAGGATATGCGAAAGCATTTCAATATATAATGAATGAAGTAGGAATTGATAATGTAATAGTAATAGGAACAGGAACAAATAGCATGGGAAAAACGGAGAATCATGCATGGAACTATGTAAAATTAGATAAAAAATGGTATGCAGTTGATGTAACATGGGATGATCCCGTTTTAATTGGAGATGGCATAATACCTGAAAAATCAAAATACAAATATTTTCTAAAAGGTTCAAAAACTATGAATGAAAATCATTTTATATCAGGAAAATTTACTGATGGAGGACAAACATTTACATATCCAACATTAAGTGTGGAAGACTATGAATAATACATAGAAAGGGTGAAAGAAATGTTAGAATTAGAAGAAAATTTAAAGAAAATAGAAATATTAAAAAATAAGATACAAAGTTTAGGTGAGTCTCTTTGACATTGAAAAACTAGAAAATAGATTACAAGAACTAGAAGCAGAAACAGTAAAAGAAGAATTTTGGCAAAAAGATTCTAAAGAAACAGGAAAAATATTAGCAGAAATAAAGCAAATAAAAAACAAAGTTGTTCAATACAGAAAAACAGAACAAGAGACAGAAAATCTTATAGAACTAACAGAACTTGCAAATCTAGATAATGACGAAGATGTTGCCAAAGATATAATCAAATCTACTGCTAAACTAGAAAATGAAGTCGAAAAACTTGAATTACAAACATTATTATCAGGAAAGTATGATAAAAACAATGCAATATTAACATTACATCCAGGAGCTGGTGGAACAGAGTCACAAGACTGGGCAGAGATGTTATATAGAATGTATACAAGATGGGCTGTAAAAAATGGATATGAAGTAAAAGAACTAGATTATCTTGAAGGAGAAGAAGCAGGAGTAAAAAGTGTTACATTTGAAATTATTGGAGAAAATGCATATGGATATATGAAAGGTGAGATGGGAGTACATAGACTAGTAAGAATTTCGCCATTTGATGCAGGAGGAAGAAGACATACCTCATTTGCATCATTAGAAGTATTACCAGAAATTACTGATGATATTTCAATTGATATAAATCCAGATGACCTAAGAATAGATACATACAGAGCTTCTGGCGCAGGTGGACAGCATATTAATAAAACATCATCAGCAGTAAGAATTACACATATTCCAACAAATACGGTAGTTGCCTGTCAGTCAGAACGTTCACAAATTCAAAATAGAGAAACAGCAATGAAGATGTTAAAATCAAAACTTTTAAATTTAAAAGAAAAAGAGCAAAAAGAAACTATTGATGAATTAAAAGGTGTTCAAAAAGATATTGCATGGGGAAGTCAAATTCGTTCATACGTTTTTTGTCCATATACATTGGTGAAAGACCACAGAACTAATTATGAAGTTGGAAATGTTGAGAGTGTTATGGATGGGAATATAGATGAATTCATAGAAGCATATTTAAAAATGAATATTACATAAACACAATGTTTATGTTGACTTCAAGATAAAAGTATGATATAATTTAATTATGAAATAAGTATACCCGAAGGGTTGTTTAAAAACTCGGAGGGTTAGCCTCCGAGTAACTACAGGAGGAAAAAAATATGCAGTCAAGAGCAGAAGAAATTAATGCTAAAATCAACAAGCGTGTTGAGGAAGTAACAAGTAAACAGGAGGAAATTGCAGAAAAATTAGTTAATAACGTGCTTGATACTCTGGAAAAGGTTGTCGATGAATTAACAGATGCTCAAGGTTTAGAATTGGAGACAATTTCCTTCAAATATGAAACGGTAGCAAATAATTTACGGATGATTCATACACCGTATGAGGCAACTGTGGCATATACCGATGGATCCGAGACGTCTATTGAATACTCCACACGACGTGGTGATCTGTTGATTGGAAAGGAACTCTTTGAAATTTTTCTCGGAAAAATTTCAACCAAACAGTATTTCAGTGTAGAGCCTGCTGAGGACGAAACTTACGTAAAGCTTTGCTACAAACCAGAATAAAGACTTGTTGTGACTCGATTTGCGGAAAGGGGTGCCCTAGTAGGGTACCTCTTTCTGTTCAAAAGCAAAGTTATGCAAAAAGAAAAGAACCAAAAAAATACATATAAAATATAATAATAGTAATGGTATTTAATTAAGTATCATTACTATTATTTTTTATTGAGGTAAATTATGGATACAATAGTAATTAAATTTGGAGGAAGTTCTGTTGCAGACAATGAAAAACTACAAACAGTAGCCAATAAAACAATAAAGTTGTATGAAGAGGATAACAATATAGTTGTAGTTGTTTCTGCTCAAGGAAAGACAACAGATAGATTAATAAAAGAAGCAGAAGAATTATCATTAAAACCAAATGAAAGAGAAATGGATGTTTTACTAAGTGCAGGAGAACAAATAAGTGCAAGTAAATTAGCAATATTATTAAATTATTTAGGATATGAAGCAATATCTCTTATGGGATGGCAAGTTGGAATACACACAAATAAAGAAAATCAGAATGCTAAAATTGAATATATAAACACTGAAAGAATAGAAAAAGAACTGATGGACAGGAAGATTGTAGTAGTTGCAGGTTTTCAAGGAATAGACGAAAATAATAATATAACAACATTAGGAAGAGGAGGATCAGATACAACGGCTGTAGCATTAGCAGCGGCATTAGAAGCAAAGAAATGTTATATATATTCTGATGTTGATGGAATTTATACGGCAGACCCAAACAAAGTAAAAATGGCACAAAAATTAAAAAATATATCATATGAAGAAATGCATTCATTATCAAGTGAGGGGGCAAAAGTTTTACATGATAGATGTGTAGAAATGGCTGAAAAAAACAACATTCCAATAATAACTGGTTCTACTTTCAATAATAATCCTGGAACTATAATATCACATAAAATGGAGGCATCTGGAGTAAAAAGTATTGTAAAAAAAGATGTTTCTAGAATTTCTGTTGTTGGTTTTGGAATTAGTTCAAGAGATGAAATACTTGATAAAGTATTAGAAATTGCCAATAAAAATAGTTTAGAGATTTTTAACATTGATATAAGTAGAACTAAAATTTCTATCGTTTTTAAAGAAATAGTTAAAGATGAAGTGCTAGAAGAATTACACGAAAAATTGACAAATTAACATAATGCGTGATATAATAAATAAGTCAAAATTAATATTTTTGCTTTACAATAAAGGCAAAAGACTCATTCAAATAACTTTAGGAGGAAAAAACATGATAAAAGTAGAGGAAGTAAAAAAGGCACGGTTAAATGAACTGTTCTTTGCAACAATCAAAAAGAAACCGGCATGGGAAGAAGTGGGTTCAATAAAAATAGGAGAATCACTAGATTACCCAAGTGACATGTCACCAAGTAAGGTATTATATCTGTCAATTGATATGGTAACAGAAGCTGGCTTAGTTTCTGCCGAGAAAGTTCCAGAACTGACTAAAGAACTTAAAACGGCTATCTTATCAGAAATGGCGGAAGAAAAACCAACGGTGGTGTATAAGAAAGGCGATGAATATTTCGATTTAACCGAAATGAAGACACTGGATTCAGAAAACAAACCACGAAATATGGCAAAAGTTTCAAGATATGCAACCGTGAGAGATGTAGAGTTCGAAGAGGAAAATGGAAAAGTATATTTCCGGGTTGAAGAAGGTTGCTATCAAAGATATTTAAATGAAATTCATTATGCAAGCTTTATGTAGGAGGAAAAATAAGATGATTACATTAGAAGACGTACGGAATGCAAAATTGGCAGATTTATTCTGTGCAACAATTGTAAAAGAACTTACGTGGGAAGAAGCCGAAAGATATCCGTTAAGTGTTGAAGGATTACCAGAAGGTGTAACAGCAAGTGATGTATTACTGTATGCTGTAAAATCGACGCTTGAAGAAAGAGGCGAAATGTCAGAAAAAGCATTAGAAGATATGACAAAAGAAATAAAGGAAGAAATTTTGTCTGGTCTGCAAGAATCACAAAATACGATTGTTTTGAAAAAAGGCACAGAGTATTTTGATATGGCTGATATGCAAATGCTTGACACAACGAAATACAAACTCGAAAGAGTAGTTCCGCTTTCACAATATGCGACCGAAGAAGATTTTTCAGTAGAGAACGACGAGGAAAATGGACTGGAGTTCTGCATTGATGAGAAAGTTTTCGAAAGATATTTGAATGAAATTGAGCAATAAGCTTAAAGCAGGTCTTTGTAACACAATAAATGTTGCAAAGACCTGTTTGATTATACAAGAATAAAAACAAAATATATTTGTAAAAAAATAAAATATTGATATAATAAAGAAGAAACAAATTTTACCAGTTATGGTAAAGTTTTTACGATTAGGTAAAAAACAAATAGGAGGAATTAGTATGTTAAAAAAAGTAGCGATACTTGCAAATGGAGGAGACGTATCAGGATTTAATGCTGTAATAAGAGCTATAATAAAAACAGCAGAACACAATAATGTAGAATGTTATGGTTTTATAGATGGATATAATGGATTATTAAAAAACAATTATGTAAGACTAAGTACAGCAAATGACCAAAGTGCATCTGGAATATTACCAAAGGGAGGGTCAATAATAGGTTCATCAACAAATGCAAATAATTACAAAGTAGTTGGAGAAAATGGAGAAGTTGAATATAAAGATTTATCAGATGTCTGTGTAGAAAATATTAAAAAAGATGGATTTGATTGTATATTTACACTAGGAGGAGATGGAACACAAAAATCAGCAAGGGATTTTTCTACAAAAGGTGTAAATGTAATAGGAGTTCCAAAAACTATAGACAATGATGTTGCGTGTACAGAGATAACTTTTGGATATAATACAGCTGTATCTGTTGCTGCAGAAGCATTAGATAGACTACATACAACAGGAGAGACACATCATAGAATAATGGTACTAGAAGTAATGGGAAGATATGCAGGATGGATAGCATTAGAATCAGCAATTGCAGGAGGAGCAGATGTTGCATTAATACCAGAAATTCCTTATGATATTAATAAAGCTGTTGACAAAATAAATGAAAGAAGAGCAAAAGGAAAAGAATTCAGTATAGTTGTAGTTGCAGAAGGTGCTGCACCAAAAGGTGGAGAAATCACAGTTGCAAGCCAAAGAAACAATGGAGCAGGAGTTGATAATAACAAACTTGGAGGAGTAGGTCAAGTAGTAGCGAAACAACTTGAACAATTAACAGGTTTAGAAGCAAGAAATACAACATTAGGATATATGCAAAGAGGTGGAACACCAACTGCATTTGATAGAGTACTATCAACAAAATATGGAGCTAAAGCTATGGAGCTTGCGTTAAATGGACAATTTGGAGTGTTAGCAGTATTAAAAAATGGAAAATTAGATAGTGTTTCATTAGAAGATGTTGTTGGAAGAAATACAAAAATTGGGGCTGTTTCAGGAAACACTGCAGAAAGTAACCTAAGAAAAGTTACAATGGATGATGACTTAGTAAAAACTGCTAGAGATATTGGAATTTGCTTGGGTGACTAAATAATTCACATAAAATTCACACTAAAAGTATTGACAAAAGTGACATTGTGTCATTATAATATATGACATAGTGTTATTTTTTTGTCGAAAGGAAGTGATGAGATGCCAAAAGAAACATTTTTAAAACTTTCAAAAGAAAAGCAACAAAAAGTAATAAATGCTGCCAAAAAAGAATTTGCAAGAGCACCAATAGAAAATGTTTCGATAAAAAATATTGTAGAAGAAGCAGATATTGCGAGAGGAAGTTTTTATCAATATTTTGAAAGTAAAGAAGATTTACTTATATATATATTAAGAGAAAATTCTGAAAAATTAAATACAAAACTGAAAGACAAAGTAAAAGAGACAAATGGAGATATATTCAAATTGTATATATTCTTATATGATTCAATGATAGAAGAATTCACGAATAATCCGGACCAAGAATTATTTAAACAAATATTTATAAACTTAAAATCGTCAGATGAAAATGTATTTGATTTAGTAAGAAAAACTAAACCACAAGATATTATAGAATATTATGAGCAAATAGATAAAAACAATTTAAAAATAGAAAATCATGAAGATTTGGTGATAATCTGTGATATGTTAAATGTGATTACAAGGAGAGCTTTAATAAAAAATTTCAAAAACAAATCAAAAGAGGATTGTAGAAAAATGTTTTTAAAAGAAATAGAATATTTAAAATATGGAATAGAAAAAAAGGAGGAAAAAGATGCTTAAAATATTAAAAAACTTAAAACAATCATGGTTATCTGTGCTTACAATTGTAGCATTATTATGTGTTCAAGCAGCAGTAGACTTGGAATTACCTAATTATACTTCCAAGATAGTAAATACAGGTATACAAGCAGGAGGAATTGAATATGCAGTACCAGAAACAATAAGTTCAAAAGACATGGAGGCAATATTATTATTTTCAAATGATGATGACAAAATATTAGAAAATTACACAACTGAAGAATCAGATGGAAATTATGTTATAAAAGACTTAAAAGAAAATGAAAAAGAAGAACTTGAGCAAATAATGACAAAACCAATTATTATATCAAGAACAGTACAAAAAGAAGAAATGGCAAACAAAATAAAAGAACAAATACTAATAAATGTGCCAGAAGAACAAAAAGAAATGCTTCAAAATATGTCTATTATTGATATATTAAAAACAATGCCAGAGGAGCAAATAAATCAAATGTTAAGTGAATCTACAAAACAAATAGATGAAATGCAAGATTCAATAAAAAGTCAAGCAGCAGTTGCATATGTAAAAGAAATATACAAAGATGCAGGTGTTGATACAGACAAAATTCAGATGAATTACATAATGGTCGCAGGATTTAAAATGTTAATATTAGCTGCAATCAGTATGGCATCAGGAATTACAATAATGATGTTATCATCAAGAGTTGGTGCTAAAATGGCAAAAACACTAAGAGAAAAGATATTTAATAAAGTATTAAAATTCTCTACTAAAGAATTAAGAGAATTCTCAACCGCTTCTTTAATTACTCGTAGTACAAATGACGTGCAACAAATTCAACAATTATTAGCAATGCTATTTAGAACAGTAGTATATGCTCCAATAATAGGAATAGGTGGAGTAATAAAAGTAATACATCAAAGTAACACATCAATGGCATGGATAATAGGAGCAGCAGTAATTACAATATTATTAGTTGTTGCGATATTATTTGCAGTAGCAATGCCAAAATTCAAAAAATTGCAAGACTTAATAGACAAGTTAAATGGTGTAGCAAGAGAAATATTAACAGGAAAATCTGTAATTAGAGCATTTAATACAGAAGAGAGAGAAGAAAAAAGATTTGATGGTGCAAATACAGACTTAACAAAAGCAAATATATTTGTAAACAGAACAATGTCAGTAATGATGCCAATGTTAATGCTTATAATGAATGGAGTATCAATCTTAATTATATGGGTTGGAGGACACAATATAGATCAAGGTATAATGCAAGTTGGAGATATGTTGGCATTTATCCAATATGCAATGCAAATAGTAATGAGTTTCTTAATGATATCTATGATTTCTATAATGCTTCCAAGAGCATCTGTATCAGCTAACAGAATTACAGAAATTTTAGAAACAGAGCCAAGTGTTAAAGATAAAGAAACAACAAAAAAATTAGATCCAAGCAAAAAAGGATTGGTAGAATTTAAAAATGTATCATTTAGATATCCTGACGCAGACACAGAAATACTTGAAGATATCAACTTTACAGCAGAGACAGGAAAAACAACAGCAATAATAGGAAGTACAGGAAGTGGAAAATCAACAGTTGTAAATTTAATACCAAGATTTTATGATGTAACAGGAGGAGAACTTTTAGTTGATGGTGTAAATGTAAAAGACTTATCACAAAAAGAACTAAGAGATGCAATTGGATTTGTACCACAAAAAGGAGTATTATTCTCTGGAACAATAGAAAGTAATATAAAATATTCTGATGAAAGTATGTCAGATGAAAAAATGATAGAGGCAGCAGAAATAGCACAAGCAACAGAATTTATTGAAGGAAAAGATGACAAATATAAATCAGAAATAGCACAAGGTGGAAGCAATGTATCAGGAGGACAAAAGCAAAGATTATCAATAGCAAGAGCTGTAGCAAAAGACCCAGAAATATTTGTATTTGATGACAGTTTTTCTGCACTAGACTTTAAAACAGATGCTGCATTAAGAGAAGCCTTAGCAAAAAGAACAAATAATAAAACAAACATAATTGTAGCACAAAGAATTAGTACTATTTTAAATGCAGACAAAATAATTGTTTTAGATGATGGAAAAATAGTAGGTCAAGGAACACATGATGAATTACTTAAAAATAATGAAACCTACAGAGAGATTGCATTATCACAATTATCAGAAGAAGAATTAAATAAAAAGGAAGGAGGAAAATAATATGCCAGGACCAATGGGGCCAAGACCAGGCCATACAACAGAAAAGGCTAAAGATTTTAAAGGAACAACAAAAAAATTAATAAAAAACTATTTATCAAAATACAAAATTGGATTAATAATAGTATTTATATTTGCAGTAGGAAGTACTATATTTTCTATAATAGGACCTAAAATATTAGGAAATGCAACAACAGAAATATTTAATGGTTTAGTAAATAAAATATCAGGAAATGGTGGAATAAACTTTGGAAAAGTTGGAACAATCCTATTAACACTATTAGGACTATATATAGTCAGTGCATTATTTTCTTTCATCCAAAGTTTTGCAATGACACAAATTGCCCAAAATTTAACATATAAATTAAGAAAAGACTTAGCACATAAGATAAATTCACTTCCAATGAACTATTTTGACAAAAAGACAAATGGAGAAGTACTATCAATAGTAACAAATGATATAGATACATTAGGAACAAATTTGAATCAAAGTATTACACAAATAATAACATCAGTATGTACATTTTTTGGAATATTGATAATGATGCTTTCAATTAGTTGGCAAATGACATTAATATCATTAATAGTTATGCCAATTGGAGCATTCCTTGTAAAAATAATAGTAGGAAAATCACAAAAATACTTTAAAAAGCAACAAGATTATTTAGGTCATGTAAATGGTCAAGTAGAAGAAGTATTTTCAGGATTAACAATTGTAAAAGCATTTAATGGAGAAAAAGATGCACAAAAAGAATTTGAAAAAGCAAATTCAGAACTATACAGTTCAGCATGGAAATCACAATTCTTATCAGGATTAATGCATCCAATAATGAATTTTATATCAAATATTGGATATGTAGGTGTAGCAATAGCAGGAGGGTATTTAGCTATAAATGGAAATATTACAGTAGGAGATATACAAAGTTTTATACAATATAACAAACAATTTACACAACCTATAAATCAAATTGCACAAGTATCAAGTATGTTACAAGCAATGGTTGCTGCAACTGAAAGAATATTCGAATTCTTAGAAGAAGGCGAAGAAGTTGAAACATATGTAGAAGGAACAACAACAGAAGGTTTAAAAGGAAATGTAAAATTCGAACATGTAAAATTTGGTTATAACCCAGAAAATATTGTGATAAAAGACTTTAATGCAGATGTACATGAAGGACAAAAAATTGCAATTGTAGGACCAACAGGAGCTGGAAAATCAACAATGGTAAAACTTCTTATGAGATTTTATGATGTAACAGATGGTGCAATATTACTTGATGGACACAACATCAAAGATTTCAAGAGAGGCGAATTACGTCAAATGTTTGGAATGGTATTGCAAGATACATGGCTATTTGACGGAACTGTAAAAGAAAATATAAAATATGGTAGAGAAACTGCAACAGATGATGAAGTTATTCAAGCTGCAAAAGCTGCCAGAGTACATCATTTTATAAAAACATTACCTAATGGATATAATTCGTTATTAGGAGATGAGACAAGTGGAGTTTCAGCGGGTCAAAAACAATTACTTACAATAGCTAGAGTAATTTTAGCAGATCCTAAAATACTGATTTTAGATGAAGCTACATCAAGTATTGATACAAGAACAGAAATAGAAATTCAAAAAGCTATGGATAATTTAATGAAAGGTAGGACATCTTTTATAATTGCACATAGATTATCAACAATAAAAAATGCAGATTTAATTTTAGTTATGGACCATGGAGATATTGTTGAACAAGGTACACATGAACAACTTCTTGAAAAAGGAGAAAGTGGATTTTATTATAAATTATATAATAGTCAATTCCAAGATTGTATTGATGAAGTTGAATAATATGTTATTTTGTGCTAAAATATTAATTAAGAATGTATATAAGAGGTGATGAAAATGGGTTTTATAACAGATATATCACAATATTTAGGAAAAACATTTGGATTTTATAGTGATTACGTTGAATTAGTAATATTAACAATTTTGATATTTGTAGTTTTCGGAATTTTAAAAAGATTAGTAAGATTTTTTTACTCAAGAGCTGACGTAAGCAATAAAAAGAAATATTTTAGAAACAGAATGATAAAAATAACATTAGATATTATATCTATTGTATTAGTTGTATTGCTATGGGGACATAGAATTTCAGGAATGGTAACAGTAATTAGTTTCTTATCAGCTGGTATTGCGATTGCTGTTAAAGAAATAATATTTGACTTTTTTGCAGGAATTTACATCAACACTAAGAAAACATTTGAATTAGAAGATAGAGTTGAAGTGAATGGAATCAAGGGTGATGTAGTAAATATTAGATCACTTGGATTTGAAGTGCTAGAAGTTGGTGATAGAATTAACGGAGAACAAAGCACAGGAAGAATAATACATATTCCTAACTCATTTGTATTTTTGTATCCATTAAAAAATTATACAAAAGCTTTTAAATATGTATGGGATGAAATTACAGTTGAAATCCCATTAGATGCAGATGTCGAGAAAACAAAAGATATTTTGTATGATATTGTTGGTGAAAATGAGATATTAAAAACAACGCCTAAAAAAATGGAAGATGCGGTTGCAGATGTTACTGCAGAATATAGAATTTATTACAACTATTTAGAACCAATTATTTATACTAAAATTGTAGACTCTCATGTAGAACTATACCTTAGATATTTAGTACATCCTAAAAAGGCTAGAAATGTACAGGATGAACTATATTTGAAAATATTAGAAGAGTATAGAAATGGAAATATTGAATTATATAAGGTTTAAATTTTAATATATAAAAAAACAAGAAAAGATTAGAGTTAAAAATCATTTTTTGTTTTTTTATATAAATATTTATTAAAAAATGTGATAATTTTCTTAAAGTAATATACTTAAAGAAAATTTAAATTAGATGGAAATGATAAAAACACAGTAATATATGGACATAATGTAAGAGACAATTCAATGTTCGGAAGTTTAAAAAAAGTAATTACTCCTGAATGGTATGATAATGAAGAAAACTATAAAATAAAATTAATAACCGAAAACCAAATATTAACATTATCAACATGTGTAAATAATAATAAATACAGAATAGTTTTACATGCAAAAATATAATGAACAGGCACTTTTATTTTTCTTATAAATATAATTCTAGTATGAGAAAAATGGAGGTGCTTTTATGTTTTTATATTGTAACAAGAATATAAAAACATTTTTTGTTTATAATATAAATGAAAAAAACAGGCATAAACGTCAAAAATATTCAATGGCACTATTGATTAAAATAAAAAAATATAGTATAATATTGAAAATAAATGCCATAAACGGCAAAAAAATTCAACAAGGAGTTTAAAAATGAAAGAAATAAAAAGAGATAGATATTTGGAGAAATTAATAAATAGAAGAGAAAATGGTTTGATTAAGATTGTGACAGGAATAAGAAGATGTGGCAAGTCTTATTTGCTTGACCCAATATATAAAAATTATTTAATAGAAAATGGAGTTAAAGAAGATCATATAATTAAAATTGATTTAGATGAAAGAAAAAATAATAAATATTTAAATCCGGACGTTTTAGATGAGTATATACGTTCCATGATAGTTGATAAAGACATTTACTATATAATATTGGATGAAATACAAAAGGTTGAAGATTTTGAATCTGTATTAAATGGTTTTTTGCATATAGAAAATCTAGATGTATATGTAACGGGAAGTAACTCAAAGTTTTTGTCATCAGACATTAAAAGTGAATTCCGTGGAAGAGGCGATGAAGTAAGGGTGTTGCCATTAACTTTTAGCGAATTTGTTACAGCATATGAAGGAGGTACTGAAGAGGCTTGGGAAGAATATAAAATATATGGAGGATTACCAAGAATATTATCACAAAGAACAGAAGAACAAAAAAGTCAATATTTGAAAGATTTATTTGAAAGGACATATTTGAGTGATATAATAGAAAGACATAATATTCAAAGGATAGATGTTCTTGATACGTTGGTAAATATACTAGCTTCCTCAATTGGGTCTTTAACTAATCCTAAAAAATTATCAGACACATTTATAAGTAATTCGATGAAAGACGTGTCTATAAATACAATAACATCGTATATAAATTATTTAGAAGATTCTTTCTTGATAAAAAAAGTTGAAAGATACGATGTTAAAGGAAAAAAATATATATCTACACCATCAAAATACTATTTTGCAGATATTGGATTACGAAATGCAAGATTGAATTTTAGACAACAGGAAGAAGATCATATTATGGAAAATATTATATATAATGAGTTATTATACAGAGGCTATAATGTAGATGTTGGAATAGTTGAAATTAGAGAAAAGAATATTAGAAAACAAACAGAAGTGGATTTTATATGCAACCAGGCAGATAAAAGATATTATATTCAAGTAGCATTGAGCTTGCCCACACGAGAAAAAACTTTACAAGAAGAAAGACCTTTAATGAATATTAATGATAATTTCAAAAAAATAATTATAGTAAAAGATGGCAAAAAAAGTTGGACAACTGAAGAGGGAATTTTGATTATAGGGTTGCAGGAATTTTTACTTAATAAAGATAGTTTATATTTATAATTTTAAATAATGAACAGGCACTTTTATTTTTCTTATACATATAATTCTAGTATGAGAAAAATGGAGGTGCTTTTATGTTTTCTACACTTTGTATAAGTGGATTCATACAGTTCTTACAAACAGCGGTATTTACAGTAGGATATATTTCAGGAGTACAGCTTTTCCCAGAACCTTTAAGTTCAGAAGAAGAACGTATTTGTCTTGAAAGATTAAGTACAGGAGATGAAGAAGCTCGCAACATACTTATAGAAAAAAATTTGAGGTTAGTTGCACATGTATGCAAAAAATATAGTAATTCAAATGTGGACCAGGATGACTTGATATCTATTGGGACAATAGGTCTTATAAAAGGTATTAACAGCTTTAAACCTGAAAAGGGAGCAAGACTTTCTACATATGTTTCTAGATGTATAGATAACGAAATATTAATGCATTTTAGGGCAACTAAAAAATTAAATAATGAAGTTTATCTAAATGAACCAATAGGAAAAGACAAAGATGATAATGTAGTTACACTTCAAGAAGTACTAGAAAATGATGAACGCAGTGTAGAAGAATCAGTTGACCTAAAAATGAAAGTAAAGCTTTTATATGAGAAAATGAAAAGTATCTTAAAAGATAGAGAAAGGACTATTATAGAACTACGTTTTGGACTTGATGGACATAAACCTAAAACGCAAATTGAAATTGCACATGAAATGGGAATTTCGCGTTCTTATGTATCACGTATAGAAACTAAAGCTATTGGGAAACTTGCTAAAGAGATAAAAGAATAACTTATATAACATAATAGACAAACTTGCGAAATATAAAATTCTATGTTATTATACAAACATAAATTATAAAAGGAAAGGAAGCAATAACATGGAAGAAGAAAACTTTGAAAAATTATATAATGAATCATTAAATGAAAAGAAATTTGACAAAAGAATAACAGGAACTGTAATACAAATTTCAAGAAAAGGAGAAATTTTTGTAGACTTTAAATATAAAGCAGATGGAATAATACCAAGAAAAGAATATTCAGATGACGAAACAAAAAATCCAAAAGACGAATTCAAACCAGGAGATACAATAACTGCAGATGTAATTAAATGGAATGATGGCTTAGGAAATGTACTTTTATCATACAAAAAATATAGAAGAGAAGAAGATAAAAAAATCGAAAGAGAACTAAAAATTAAACAGGCAGAAGAAATAAAAAGACAAAAAATTGAAAGAGCAAAAAACATTGAAGAATTTTGGAATAATATAAAAATAGGAAAAGCATACAAAGGAACAGTTTCAAAAATTGTAGATTATGGAATATTTGTGGACTTAGGAGTAGTAACAGGGTTAGCTCATAAGTCAGAATTAGTATGGGATAAAAATGAAAAAATAGAAGACAAATTTCAAGTTGGAGATGAAATAGAAGTAAAAATAAAAGACTTTAACAAAGAGGAAAGAAGAATTAGTTTAGAATATCCTTTAAAAGGAGAAAATCCATGGTTTGCTTTAACAAACAAATATAAAATAAATGATATTGTAACATGTAAAGTCGTTAAATTTGCATCTTTTGGAGCATTTGTTGAAATAGAAAAAGGATTAGAAGGACTAGTACATAATTCGGAAATAACAGGCTTAAGAAGAGTTGTAAAACCAGAAGATGAACTAAAAATTGGGCAAACTGTTAATGCCAAAATTATAAATATAGATAAAGAAAAATTAAAAATAGGGTTATCAATAAAAGAAATTGAAGGAACTTCAGCAGAATATGGGTATGAAGAATATATTAGCCAGCAATTCTAAAACAGTTCACATAGAATTCATATTTACTTAATATAATAATTAAGCAAAGGAGCAAAAATATGTTTAATGTTTTAGTAGTAGAAGATGATAAAAATCTAAAAAAGCTCATGGTAACTTACTTAAAGAAAAATAATTATACAACATTCGAAGCAAGAAATGGAATTCAAGCATTAGATATAATAGATAAGCAATATATTGACTTAGTAATTAGTGATATTATGATGCCAGAGATGGATGGGTATGAATTATTAAATGAATTAAGAATTGCAAATTACGAAATACCAATAATGCTTATTACAGCTAAGAGTGATATAAGCGATAAAAAACAAGGATTCATTCTAGGGGCTGATGATTATATGGTAAAACCAATTGATATGGAAGAAATGGTTTTAAGAGTTTCTGTTTTATTAAAACGTGCTAAAAGTGCCAATAAAAGAAAAATTATATTAAGAGATTTGATAATTGACTATGACCAATTAAGTGTTGTTAAACATGATAAAGTATACAATCTTGCTCAAAAAGAATTTTATTTATTATATAAACTTGTAAGCACCCCAAATACTATTTTCACAAGACAAGAACTAATAGAAGAAATTTGGGGGCTTGAAAGTGAATCTGAATATAGAACTGTTGATGTTCATATAAAAAGATTGCGAGAAAAGCTCAAAGAATTAAATGAACTAGAAATTGTTACTGTAAGAGGATTAGGATATAAATGTATTATAAATAAGGAAAAGGTCGAAAAATAAATGAAAGAAAAGATTTTTGGAGCAAAAAGAACAATTCAAAGAGGAATGGTAATTCAATTGTCTATTGCCATTATACTAGTAATTATCCTTTCAGCAATAAGTTTATATATCTTCACTCATCAGGCGATAGCTAAATATATGGTGTTTAATATAGATACAGAAACCGCTAGAAATGAATTGTGGAAAATATTTAGATTAGGAATAGGGATAATAGTTGTAAATACAATACTTATTAGTTTTGCGATTATAAGAATATCAACTAAAATTTTGGCAGAACCATTAAAGAAAAGTATAGAAGCAACTAAAAAGGTTGCGGAAGGAGATTTTACAGTTAGACTAGAAACTAAAAGAGATGATGAAATAAAAGAATTAGTAGATAATTTTAATATAATGGTAGAACAATTAGGAAAAACAGAAATATTACAAAAAGATTTTATTGACAATGTATCACATGAAATAAAAACACCAATTAATTCTATACAAGGGTTTACGAAGCTTTTAGATGATAATAATTTGTCAGAACAAGAAAGAAAAGAATATATAAATATCATATTAGAAGAAACAAATAGATTACTAAAATTATCAAACAATATATTAAAATTAGCAAAATTACAACATCAAGACAAGATAATAAATAATGAAGAAATTAATTTATCAGAACAGATAAAAAAGGCAGTATTATTATTAGAGCCCAAATGGAAAGATAAAAATATAAATTTCTCAGTAGATGCAAAAGAAGTCTATTTTTATGGAGATGAAGACTTGTTATTTCAGGTATGGACAAACATATTAGATAATGCTATTAAATTTTCAAATGAAAATGGAAAGATATCAGTAAAAATTAGTGTTGCACAAGACAAGATTAGTGTAAGTATAAAAGATAATGGAATAGGCATGGATAGCGAAGAACTAGGAATGATATATACAAGATTTTATCAAATTGATAAATCTCATTCTGGCGAAGGAAGCGGACTAGGACTTGCAATTGTAAAAAGAATCGTTGAAATTTCAAATGGAGAGATAAATGTTCAGAGTGAAAAGGGAAAAGGAACAACATTTACGATAATTCTTCCACAAAAGAAAAAAACAAATAAAATAGTTATTTGATTTGTTAACATAGAGTTCACAAAAGAAGAGTATAATATAAAACTAATAAGAAGCAAAACTACTTTGCTTCTTGTTTAATGTAACAAGGAAGGTGATTATTTAATGAAAAAAATTTCAAATTTTATTGTAGAAAAGAGAAATTTTATCATTCCAATATTTATTATACTTGCAATTATATGTGTATTTACATCACAAAAAGTAAAAATAAACAAAGAAATAACAGAGTATTTGCCTAGTGATTCTGAAACTAGAATTGGATTAGATAAAATGGACGAAGAATTCTCAGATGTTAATACTACAAGTTCATTTAGTATAATGTTCAAAGGATTAACTGATGACGAAAAACAAACAATCTTAAAAGAATTAGAAGAAACAGAAAATGTAGATTCAGTTAACCATGATGATAGTGAAGACTATAACAAAGATGATTATACATTATATACTGTTAATGTAGATGCTAAAAGTGATTCAGAGGTTGCTAAAAATATATATGAACGCATAGAAGAAAAATATAAGGACTATGACATGAAAACAGATGGAGATATTGCAGATGAAAACGAAGTAGTATTACCAACATGGATACTAGTTGTTGCAGTATCAGGAGTAATAATTATATTGTTATTCATGTGCGAATCATATGTTGAACCATTTTTGTTTTTATTTTCAATATTAATAGCAATCCTATTAAATAATGGAACAAACATAATATTTGACAGTGTATCTAATATTACAAGCTCAATATCAGCAATATTGCAATTAGCATTATCAATGGATTATTCAATAATGTTAATGAACAGGTTTAGACAAGAAAAAGAAAATGAACCAGATATCAAAAAAGCAATGAAAAATGCTTTAAGCAATAGTATTCAATCAATATCAAGTAGTTCAATTACTACAATTGTTGGATTGGTATGTTTGGTATTTATGAGTTTTACAATTGGTAAAGATTTAGGATTAGTACTAGCAAAAGGTGTATTATTTAGTTTATTAAGTATTTTCTGTGTATTACCAGGATTAATCTTAAAATTTGATAAAATTATATCAAAAACTAAAAAGAAAAGCCCTAATATAAAACTTGATTGGTTAGGAAAATTCAGTAATAAAGCAAGATATCCATTAACAATAGGATTTGTTGCAGTATTTATTGCAAGCTTTTTCTTAAAGGGGAATCTAGATATTGCTTATACAAGTTCAGATAATGACGAAGTTGGAAAAGTATTTGGAAAAAACAATCAAATAGCAGTAATTTATAATACTGATGATGAAGAAAAGGTTGCAAAACATTTAAATGAAATTAAAGAAGATGATAATGTAGATCAAGTATTAGGATATTCAAACACAATCAATGAAAAACTAAAATATGATGAGATGGTACCTAAATTAAATGATTTAGGTTCAGACACAGAGGTTGAAAACTATCTTTTAAAAATTATATATTACAAATATTATAATTCAAATGAAGATAACAAAATGACAAGATATGAAAGATAAGATTGATGAACCAACTAAAAACAATATAGATAGATTAAAGAATTTTACAACAGAAGAAAATATAAATAAATTAAGAACCGCTTCTGACCTAGCAAAAGTTTTGGATATTGATGAATCAGATGTAAAAGACATATTTGTATATTATAATTCAAAAAATAACAATTTGAAATTATCAATAAATGAATTTATAGATTTTATGAATACACAAGTACTTACAGACGAAAAATACACAGCAGAAGTAGATAGCCAAACACGAGCTGATTTGGATAAATTATCAAAATACATTTCAAAAAATACGATAAATAAAAAGATGAATTCAAATGAAATGGCAAAACTATTTGATATGACTGAAAAACAAACAGCTGATTTGTATAAATATTATGTTTTATGCGAAAATACAGATACAAAGATGAGTATAAATGAATTTACGAATTTTGTATTAAGTGATGTTTTAAATAGTGAATATGCAAGTGAATTTGATGAAGAAACAATAGCAAATATTAAATTACTAAATACATACAGTAATTTGAATACAATTAATAAAGAAATGACATCAAGTGAACTTTCAAATCTATTTGTAATAGATGAACAAACAGCAATAAAACTATTGTATTTGAAATATTCTGCACAAGACAGTGAATCTAAAATGAGCATTTCAGAATTTATAAACCAGGTTAATACAATAAATAATACAACAGATTATTTAAAATCATATGATTTATCAGCTTTACAAAAAGTAGCATTTTTTGCTCAAAACGAAAACAATATCAATAATACAAAATTATCAAAAGCAAATTTAACACAAATTTTCGACACATTACAACCAAATCTAGTCGAGACAATTTATGCTGTTGGAGGCTTGCCTGACTCATATATGATGACACCACAAGAATTCATAAATATAGTAGTACAAAATAATGCAACAGATGAAACGAAGTTGTTAAAATTGATAATTGACGATACATGTACAGAAAATAAAACATTATATACAGTAATACAAGTATCAGATATTCTAGGATTACCAAGTCAACAGGTTAATCAATTATATAATTTAATAGATATGCTAAATGGAAATACAGCAAATTGGAAATCAACACCATATGAATTTTCAAATATAATTTTAAACAATACTGATGATGAACAAATAAAAGCAAAATTAACATTGGTAAATCAGGTTATGACAAGTACTATAAATAATACAGCATATACATATTCAGAACTTGCTAAATTAATCAATAGTGAGGAAAGCAAACTAAAAAGTGTATATATGTTATATACAACTGAAAATAATATGCCAAAATTAACACCATCAGAATTTGTTAACTTTATATTAAATCATCAAAATGATTCGACATTAAAAAGTCAATTATCAACTGATACTATTTCAGATTTGAATTTAGTTAAAACTGTAATGGAAGATGTATTAAACAATAAAAAATATACATATCAAGAACTTGGAGATTTATTAGGAGCAGACAGTGAAAAATTAAAATTACTATATGGTTTATATATTTCTAAAAACGTAAATACAAATCAAACAATGTCAGTAAACAATTTTGTAGAATTTATATTAAATGATGTTATGCAAAATTCAGACTATTCTGATAAATTTGATGCAAATACAAGAGATAAATTACAAACAGTTAATGGAGTTATGAAAGCATCTTTAGAAAACAAAAAATATTCTGCAACAGAGATATATGGAGTATTATGCAAATTATCTGACACAGAATTAGATGAAAAACTAATTGAATTAGTATATATGTATTTTGGAAGTAGCTATGAATATGATAACAACTGGACACTAACAGTAGAACAATTTGTTGATTTTTTAAATAATACTATTTTAAAAGATGACAGATTCACAGACTTTATTGATGATAAAATGAGAAACGAAATAACAGATAGCAAAGAAACTATTACAGATGCAAAAAAACTACTAGTTGGGGATAAATATTCTAGAATTGTTATAAATACAAAGTTTGAACCAGAAGCGGAGAATACTTTTGAATATATTCAAAAACTACAGGATACATTTAATGCAGAAGGAATAGAGTTTAATATAATAGGAGATTCGCCAATGGCTTACGAGATGAGTAAGACATTTGGAAGCGAATTTGATAAAATTTCTGTATTAACAATAATTGCTATATATATAGTTGTAATGTTCACATTCAAAGACTTTTTAGCACCAATTATACTAGTTGGAGTTATACAATGTGCTGTTTACATGACAATGGGTATATTATCACTTTCAGGAGGTTCAGTATACTTTATAGCATTATTAATTGTTCAAAGTATATTAATGGGTTCAACAATAGATTATGGAATTTTATATACATCTTATTATTTAGAGTTTAGACAAACTAAAAATAGAAAAGAATCATTAATTGAAGCATATAATCATGCTATTCACACTATACTTACATCAGGTTCAATTCTAGTAATTGTTACTTTTGTAGTAGGTATGTTTGCAACAGCAATTACAGCCAAAATTTGCATTACGTTATGCAAAGGAACATTATGTTCGATTATATTGATAATGCTATTTTTACCAGCAATACTTGCTACATTTGATAAATTCATAGTTAAGAAAAATAATGCTTGACGTTGCACAGAGAGATAGTTTATAATATTGTAGGTTCAAATAAAGAAGGAGGTATATAAATTACAGTATAATTATACTGTGAAGGAACTGAAACTATTAACATTGACATCTTAGGAGGCAACAGAATGATCTTTTTTATTAACAAAGGGCTTTTCGAAAGAGAATGGAATTTTGAGATTACAAGTGTAAATGGAAAAACACAGTTTTCGATTCCAGAGTATGTCGAGAAGAAAAGAAGACACTATCAACTTTATTTCCTTTTTGATGGTATTGTAAGCACAGAAGATTTAAAAGAAAATCTTTTTGTTAAGAGAGTTACAATGGAAAAAGTAAAAAAGGATATGTATTATCTGGCTAAGACTACCGAAAAAAATAATGATGGAGTCTATGCTCTACTTAGAAGTACAGGTGTTGTTCCAGATGACATCTTCATTCCTAAAGATAAAAAGGAAAAAGTAGAGGTGATACGTAGAATTCGGTATCTAGATACAGAAGCGGAAATTGGAGAATTCCTGGCTAATATTTATTTGATAAAAGTAAAGCTCGAAAAAGATGAATCTATTCCAATCTATTATGCATATAGAAAAACAAGATGTTTGACTAAACATGATGTGATTTATAGAAGTTCACTTCATAAAAATGAATACAGTGTTGAAACAGGTTTGACAACTTGGATTATGCTGAATGACAAAAACAAAAGTGACTATATTTCACTATCAAAACTTTGTTAATTAATAATCCAATCATACTGCATGCTGGCTCTAATTGAGCTTGTATGCGGTATTTTTGTGCATAATTATTTTATAACTGGTAAAAATAGCATAAGGAGGTAAAATTTATGGAAGATATTAATGTAAAAGTTTTGGATGAGGTTAATAAAGGAACCACAATGGGAATGGATGCAATTCATTTTGTGTCTAGTAAGGTTGGAGACGAAAGATTTAAAAAAGTATTGGATGTTGAATATGGAAAATATAAAAAAATATCCGAAAGAATTGATAATATATATTCTCAATATGCAAGCAAAGAACCACATGAGACAAATAAGATGGAAAAAATGATGACATGGTATGGGATAAATATGAAAACAATGAATGATCAAAGTAATTCTAAAATTTCTGAATTATTAATGCAAGGAACTAATATGGGAATAATAGAGGGAAGAAGATTGCTTAATAATAATCCAAGTGTAGATAACGAAGTTAAAAATATTTTGAACGATTTTGTTGTTATGCAAGAAGATAGTGTAGAGACATTGAAAAAATACTTATAAAAATTTCAAATAGTACTTGAAATGTAAAGAAATTTGTTATAGAATGAATTTGCCTTAAAAAGGTAAAAATAGAGTTAGACGTTAGAAAAAAGAGATAAATAAACTAACATCTAAAAAGGAGGAAATTTTTATGTCAGTAAAAGTAGGAATTAACGGATTTGGAAGAATTGGAAAATTAGCATTCCAAGCAGCATTAGGAAAAGAGGAGGTAGAGGTAGTAGCAGTTAATGACCCATTTGTAGCAGCAGACTACATGGCATATATGACAAAATTTGATACTGTACATGGAAGATTCAACGGAACAGTAGAAAAAAAAGATGGAAATTTAGTAGTAAATGGAAGAACAATAAAAGTATATAATGAAATGGACCCAAAGAACATTCCTTGGGGAGAATTAGGAGTAGAATATGTTCTAGAATGTTCAGGAGTATTCACAACAATGGAAAAAGCACAAGCTCATTTAGATGCAGGAGCTAAAAAAGTATTAATAAGTGCACCATCAAAAGATGCACCAATGTTTGTAATGGGAGTAAATAATGAAACATACACAACAGATATGAACATAGTATCAAATGCGTCATGTACAACAAACTGTTTAGCACCACTTGCAAAAGTAATAAACGATAATTTTGGAATTAAAGAAGGACTTATGACAACTGTTCATTCAACAACAGCAACACAAAAAACAGTTGATGGAGCTTCTAAAAAAGATTGGAGAGGTGGACGTGCAGCAGCAGCAAACATCATTCCTTCATCTACAGGAGCTGCAAAAGCAGTAGGAAAAGTTATTCCATCATTAAATGGAAAATTAACAGGAATGTCATTCAGAGTTCCAACAGTTGATGTTTCAGTTGTTGACTTAACAGTTAACCTAGAAAGACCAACATCATATGAAGAAATTTGTGCAGCTGTAAAAAGAGCTACAGAAAACGAAATGAAAGGAATAATGGAATATACAGACGAAGCTGTAGTTTCTTCAGATTTCATTTCAGATATCCATACATCAATATTTGATGCATCAGCAGGAATAATGTTAACAGATACATTTGTTAAATTAGTAGCTTGGTATGACAATGAATGGGGATATTCAAACAAATTAGTTGACTTAGCTTGCTATATGTCATCAGTTGACCATCAATAATATATTTTAAGGTTAGTGGCTTTCTAGCCTCTAGCCTTTTAGTCGTTTAATAAATTAAAAGTAATCAATATGATAAAGGAAGGATGAAGTATCAATGAGTAAAAAAACTGTAAGAGATATAGATTTAAAAGGAAAAAAAGTATTTGTAAGATGTGATTTTAATGTTCCAATGGACGAAAATCAAAATATTACAGATAACAGAAGAATAGTTGCAGCATTGCCAACTATTAAATATTTAATTGAACAAAATTGTAGAATAATTTTAGCATCACATTTAGGAAGACCAAAGGGAGAAGTTAAACCTGAATTTTCTTTGGCACCTGTTGCAAAAGAACTATCAAAATTATTAGGGCAAGAAGTTTTAATGGCAAAAGATGTTATTGGAGAAAGTGCAAAATCATTAGCAGCAAATTTACAAGAAGGACAAGTAATGTTACTTGAAAATGTTAGATTCCACAGAGAAGAAACAGATAATGCCCCAGAATTTGCAAAACAATTAGCAAGTATGGCAGAAGTATTTGTAAATGATGCATTTGGAACAGCACATAGAGCACATGCCTCAACAGAAGGTATATCACATTATTTACCATCTGTATCAGGATTCTTAATTGAAAAAGAATTGAGATTCTTAGGAGATGCTTTAAACAATCCAGAAAGGCCATTTGTTGCAATACTTGGAGGAGCAAAAGTATCAGACAAAATAGGTGTTATAGATAGTTTATTAGAAAAAGTAGATACATTAATGATTGGTGGAGGAATGGCATACACATTCTTCAAAGCACAAGGATATGAGGTTGGAAATTCACTATGTGAACCAGATAAATGTGAACTAGCATTAAGCTTAATGAAAAAAGCAGAAGAAAAAGGTGTAAAATTCTTATTACCAGTTGATACAAAAGTTGGAAAAGAATTTAAACCAGACACAGAAAGCAAAACTGTAGCTTGGACAGAAATTCCAGAAGGCTGGGAAGGATTTGATATTGGAGAAAAAACAATTGAAATGTTCGAAAATGAATTAAAAACAGCAAAAACAGTTGTATGGAATGGACCTTTAGGATTATTCGAATTTGACCAATTTGCAATTGGAACAAATGCAATTGCACATGCATTAGCAGAATTAGATGCAACAACAATAATTGGTGGTGGAGATTCAGCAGCAGCAGTTGAAAAAGCTGGATTAGCTGATAGAATGACACATATTTCAACAGGTGGAGGAGCTTCACTTGAATTCTTAGAAGGAAAGAAACTACCAGGAATTGAATGTTTACAAGATAAATAAGGATGTAGAAAATGAAAACAATACAATATAAAGTATATGATAAAGAAGGAAAATTAAGAAAATTAATAAATACAAACAAAGAAAAACAATTAAATGATGATGAATGGCTAAATGGTGTAACATGTTTTGTAATAAATGAAAAAGGAGAAGCCCTTATTGAAAAAAGAGTAAATAAAGGGCTTACACCTGGTAAATTGGATTTATGTTCAGGACATGTTGATGGAGAAGAAACTCAAACACAAGCTATGATAAGGGAATTAAAAGAAGAACTAGGAATACAATTAGAAGAAGCAGTAAATGTTGCAAAGATAACTCCTGATGCAATACCATTACAGTTTGAAAGTTCAGGAAAAATTAAAAACTTCTTTATCACATTTTATTGTTTAAAAAGAAATAGCTCTGATGTTATATATCAAGAAAGCGAAATTGACAAAATAGTTTGGTTACCACTTGAAGAAACATTTGAACTAATAAAAAGTGGAAGAACTAAGTTTCCTAAAAATTATAATTATAAAGAGATATTCGAAAAAGTTAGAAATATTTGTAATAACCAAGAAAAAGGAAAGGAACGAAAATGATAGTAACATTATCAGGAGTAACAGGAACAGGAAAATCTTTTTTTAAAAATACTATTTCAGAAGAACTATGCTTTAAAAATCTAGTAATTGTAACAACTAGAGAAAAAAGAATTGGCGAAGTAAATGGAATAGATAAAGAATTTGTTAGTGAAGAGGAATTTGAAAAATTAAAAAAAGAAAAACAAATAGTAGTTGATTTTGAATTTTTAGGATCAAAATATGCATACAGAAAAGCAGATCTTGATTCAAATGTTAATCAAGTAACAGAAGTACATTATAGTACAATTTATGAATTTAAGAAAAATGCTAAAAATGTATTTTCGATTTATATGATACCTAAAGACTTGGAAAGAGCTAAACAAGAACTACGAAAAAGAAACTTATCAAAAGAAACTGAACAAAAACGTTTGAAAGAAATTGATGAACATATTAAAGAATATGAGCAAAATAAAGATTTACAAAAACAATTTGACTATGTTTTTATAAATGATTATACAGAAAAAGCAAAAAATGAGTTGCTTAAGATTATAGAAAAAAGGAGAGTTGAATAATGAGAAGAAAAGTAATAGCTGGAAATTGGAAAATGAACATGCTTCCAAATGAAGCAATAGATTTTATACAAGAGTTAACACCGCTTGTTAAAGATACTAAAAATGAAGTTGTTTTATGTGTTCCATATACAGATTTATTTTATGCTTTATTACATGTTCAAGATACAAATATTAAAATAGGAGCTCAAAATATGCATTGGGAAGAAAAAGGTGCATACACAGGAGAAGTATCAGCTCCAATGCTAAAATCAATTGGAGTTGAATATGTAATTATAGGACATTCTGAAAGAAGACAATATTTTGCAGAAACAGATGAAACTGTAAATAAAAAAATCAAGTCTGCATTAGCACATGGATTAAAACCAATAGTATGTGTAGGAGAGACATTAGAACAAAGAGAAGCAGGAAAAACAGAGAAAGTTGTAACAAATCAGATAGCAAAAGCATTTGAAGGTATAAATGCATCTGATTTAGAAAAAATCATTGTAGCATATGAACCAATTTGGGCAATAGGAACAGGAAAAACTGCAACAAAAGAAGATGCAAATACCACAATAATGCAGATAAGAAAAAAAATAGCAGAAATATATGGACAAAACGAGGCAGAAGGAGTTATAATACAGTATGGGGGAAGTGTAAAATCATCAAATGCTAAGGAATTATTCGAAATGTCAGATATTGATGGAGGACTAGTTGGAGGAGCCAGCTTAAAAGCAGAAGAATTCTCAAAAATAGTAAAGTTTGATGAATAATTGCAAATAATACTTCAAAAAAGCAGAAAGGGATGGAAATATGGAAAAAAAACCAGTAATGCTAATGATATTAGATGGATTTGGAATAAATGAAAAAGAAGATGGAAATGCTGTAAAATTAGCAAATACAAGTGGTTTAAAAGTTGGATTACCAGATGGACAAATGGGAAATTCAGAAGTAGGACACACAAATATAGGAGCAGGAAGAATAGTATATCAAGAATTAACCAAAATAACAAAATCAATAGAAGATGGAAATTTTTTTGCAATTCCTGAATTTATTGAAGCTATAGAAAACTGTAAAAAATACAATTCAAAATTGCATATACTAGGACTTGTATCAGATGGAGGAGTTCATAGCCATATACGTCATTTATATGGACTATTAGAAATGGCTAAAAGAAGAGACTTTGAAAATGTATATGTACATTGTTTCTTGGATGGAAGAGATACTCCACCAGCATCAGCTGAAAATTACATTACTCAATTAGAAGAAAAAATGAGAGAAAAAGGAATTGGAAAAATAGCAAGTCTATCAGGAAGATATTATGCAATGGATAGAGATAAAAGATGGGACAGAGTAAAAAAATGTTATGATGCGCTTGTAAACGGAGAAGGAAATAAAGCAACTTCAGCAACAATAGCAATAGAAAATTCTTATCAAAAAGAAGTATTTGATGAATTTGTAGAACCAACAGTAATATGCAATGGAGAGACACCAATTGCAACAATCCAAGAACATGACTCTGTAATATTTTTCAATTTCAGACCAGACAGAGCAAGAGAAATAACAAGAACAATTGTAGATAAAGATTTTAATGAATTTGAAACCAAAAAAATGGACACATATTTTGTATGTTTCACCAATTATGACGAAACAATGCCAAATGTAAAAATAGCATTCAAAAAAGAACCATTAGTTAATACTTTTGGAGAAGTAATTAGCAAAAATGGGATGACACAACTACGTATTGCAGAAACAGAAAAATATGCACATGTAACATTCTTCTTTAATGGAGGAGAAGAAAAACAATATCCAGGTGAAGATAGAATATTAGTTCCATCACCAAAAGTTGCAACATATGATTTACAACCAGAAATGAGTGCATGTGAAGTTACAGAAAAAGCAGTAGAAGCAATAAATTCAGATAAATATAATGTAATAATATTAAATTTTGCAAATCCAGATATGGTAGGACATACAGGAAGTTTACCAGCTGCAATCAAAGCTGTTGAAACAATAGACAGATGTGTAGAGAAAATAGTAGAAGCAATTCTTGCACATCACGGAACAATACTAATAACAGCAGACCATGGAAACTGTGAACAAATGATAGATTATAAAACAGGAGAGCCACATACAGCTCATACAACAAATCCAGTGCCACTTATATTAGTGACAGAAAATAATAAGTTAAAAATTAAAGAAGGAAAACTTGCAGACTTAGCTCCAACAATGTTAGAATTATTAGGAATAGAAAAACCAGAAGAAATGACAGGAGAAAGTATTCTAGTAAAATAAAGGGTGAAATAAGTTGTTAAAGACTAGTAAAAAGATAAAAGATATATATGAAGAAATACAAAAAAAGATATTTAATGTAGTTCCTGAAAAATGGGATGAATTATACCTTTATGCATCTATAATAGATAGACTTGGAGAAGTTCAGACTGGCGAAATGTATTTTTATTTTATGCCAAAAGGATTTCTAAGAAGAAAATTTATAAATGTATATGAAGTCCCTGATAGATATGGAATTGAAGAAGAAGAATATATGAAAGCAGTGAAATCTTTATACAATTCAATAAAAATGCTCAGAGAAGAGGTTTCAAAACAAAATAAGAAAAAATGGTCCAATATAACAATTTCAATAAAAAATAGTAGATTTAAAGTTGAATATAACTATGATAAACTATTAGGTTATCAAGAAGAATATTATGACCATCATATATTCTGGAGAAAAAAGTATTAGCAATAGAACAATATGTAGCCAATAGACAGACTAGTAGAAAAAAAGATGAGGAATATGATACAGGAATTTATCAAAAAATACAGCCTAAAGTAATAACTTATGATACTTCTGATAAAAAAGAATATTTTACAACTAAGTTAGAAAATGAAAAAATTAAAAATCAAATTTTATGTAATAAATGAAAGGAGCAATAAAAATGATTTATTCAAAAGAATTAGAAAATATGTGCCGTGTTGCAAAAGGAGTAGATCACGGACCAGCACCAATTCCAGAAGAAGGAAAATGGGTAAAAGCAAAAGAAATAAAAGATATATCAGGTTTAACACATGGTATAGGATGGTGTGCACCACAACAAGGAGCATGTAAATTAACATTAAATGTAAAAGA
>MNRR01000045.1:58530-73021 GCA_001916055.1 Clostridium sp. 28_12 | reverse complement strand
ATATGTGCATATTTACATGATATAGGAAAATTATTTGTTCCTTCAAGTGTATTACAGAAACCAGGAACATTAACTCAAGAAGAATACGAAATAATGAAAAATCATACAACATTAGGATATAAACTATGCATAAAAGATGCAAAACTTAGACCATATTATGCTGGAGCATATTACCATCATGAAGCATTAGATGGGACTGGATATCCTCAAGGGTTAGTAAAAAAAGACATTCCATACGAAGCACAAATAATTAGAGTTGCCGATGAATATGATGCACTTGTAAATAAAAGACAATACAAATCTCACATAGGAATAACAGACACATTAAAAATTATAATTGCTAATACAGCACCATCTCCAAATGCCCCAAAACATACAGGATATACTAAAGCTGGAAAGAACAATAAAAAAGTAGTAAGAGCCCTACTAAAAGTAGTTGTAGATGATATAGAATATGAAATATCTGCTTCTGTAGATTATGTAAATAGCTTAAAAAGTGAAATTAAAAGGCTAGGCCAAGTTGAAAAGTGTATAAATAAGATGAATTCAGCAAAAAGCGAAAATAAAAAAAATTATTATGAACAATATGCAAAATTATTATTAGAAAAAGGTGAATCCATTGAAAAATTTGATAGTATCTATCAAGAGATAAAAGATTCATATCAAATGAAAAAACAAAATTTAAATGACTTATACAAAGAAATAAAAGAAGTAAAGAAGTTATATGTTTAAATAGAAAGTGGGAGAGGAATTTTAGCTTTTCTCCCATTTTGTCGATTTATGTCGAACGATTTTTCTTGACAAAACAAAAAATAGATGTTAACATAGTTATAGAATTTGAATTCCAAAATTTAATTCAAAAAATTTTTTTCGAAAAAAATCAAAAAATTAATTACACAAAAAAAGAGGTGATAGTGAATGCATGTTTAAACTCACTAAAGTAAGAATTGCCTATATTTTAACACTCACAATTTTTTTTACATTTCAAATATTTTTAAAAGAAAATCCAATACAAATTGAAAAAAGTCCAGAAATCCAACAAGAAATACAAGAAAACAATTTAGAAGAGTCAAAATGGTTTATAGAAATCCCCAAAATTTCATTAAAAGCAGAAATTGCAGAAGGAACAACAAAAGAAACTTTAAATCAGTATGTTGGGCATTTTGAACAAACGCAAATAGAATGTGGAAATATTGGATTAGCAGCACATAATAGAGGATATAAAGTAAACTATTTTCAGAATATAAAACAATTGCAAAAAGGTGACGAAATAAAATATGTTCATAATGAGTTTGAAAAAATTTATGAAGTTGAAAAATGTAGGATAATCAAAGACACAGATTGGGAATATTTAGAAGATACCGAAGATAATAGATTAACACTAATAACATGTGTAGAAAATCAACCAGAGTACAGAAGATGTATACAAGCAATTGAAAAAGAGGAGGATAGGTATTGAAGAAAGTTTTAAAAATTTTACTTATAGTTTTACTAGTTATTGTAGCAAACATAGGAATACTTGTAAATACTGTACAAGCAGTAGAAAACGGTGAACAAATAACAATATATTCAAAAGGATATTTTAACAGAGTAATTAGAAATAATGGAATAGTTATAAAAACAGCACATGCTGTATATCAAGAAAATGGAAAAGAATATCCAGTTTATTGCTTAAATCGTGAACTACATGGAGTGGGAGAATATATCACAACATATGATGTAAAAGACCAAGGAAAAATTGAAGATTTAGGATTATGGAGAGTAGTGATAAATGGATATCCATATAAAAGTATAGAGCAGCTTGGAGTAACAAATGAAGAAGAAGCTTATATAGCAACAAAGCAATCAATATATTGTTATATTTACAATACAGGAACAGAACTCTATTCAGCAATAAATGAACAAGGAGAAAGAGTAATAAACGCAATGAATAACATATTAGAAAATGCAAGAAATTCAAATGAGAGCAAAAAGATAGCTACAATAAAAATAATTGCAGAAACAGAAAATTGGCAAATTGATAATTTAGACAAAAATTGTATAAGCAAAACATATAGAGTAGATGCCTCAAAAAGCAATAAAAACATTTCGAAAATCACATTAAATTTAGAATCGCAACCGAAAGGAACGAAAATTACAAATTTAGATGAAGATGGAAAATTTAAAATTTTAATTCCAATAGAAAATTTAAAAGAATCTGGAAAATTTAAAATCAAAATTCAAACTGAATTAGAAACCAAACCAATATTTTTAGGAGAAGCACCAAGTAATGACTTACAAAATTATTTATTAACAGCATATTCTTATGAAGATATGGACAAAGAATTTGAACAAGAATATGAGAAAAATAATACAAAAATAATAATTGAAAAAACAGATAACGACACAAATGAAGTACTAAAAGGAGCAAAATTTGAAATTTTAGATGAAAAACAAAAAAGTATTAGAGTAGCAGAAACAAACAATGATGGACAAGTTATATTAGATGGGTTAATGCCAGGAATCTATTATATAAAAGAAGTACAAGCGCCAAATGGATATTCAATAGATTCAGAATTGAAAAAAGTAGAAATAAAGTTGAATCAAGAAATATCTTTAAAAATAAAAAACAATAAAATTATAATAAAACAGGAAGAACCACAACAACCAATTGTTGAAATTCCTAAGTTGCCAGTTACAGGCATGTAAAGAAAGGAGTATTAATTTGGAAAAAGAAAGGAAAGCAAGTAAAGAAAATAGAGGAGTATTAATAATTGCTAGTATAGTATTAATAGTATTATTATTTACAGGAGCAGGAGGATATACATATGCAAGATATGCAACAAAAGAAAAGGGAAAAGGAAATGCACAAATAGCTAAATGGGCATTTGAAATTGAAAAGGGACAAGAAGAGATGAAAACAGTAAAATTAGTTAATACTGCACAAAAAGATACATTAGTAAACGGAAAAATTGCACCTGGGACATCAGGAAGTTTTTCAATAACATTATCTGCAAAGAATTCGGAAGTTGGAGTGAAATATACATTAAGCTTTTTAAATGAAAAAAATAAACCAACTAATATTAAATTTAAATATAATGAAAAAACTTATAGTTCTTTGAAGGAAATAGGAGAAATAGTAGGAAATATTAGTCTAGGAACTATAAGAACAGCAGTTATACAAATTCAATGGGAATGGCCATATCAAACAGGAACAACAAAAGATTTAATTGAACAAAATGATATAATAGATACAAAAGAATCAACTTCACTTTCAGAATATACATTTGATATATTAGCAATAGGAACACAAAGCAAATAAAATAGGAGGATTTAAAATAAAAAGGATTTTACTAATATTTTTTATTATTATTTCAGTATGCCCAATTTCTTATGATGACACTAGAAAAATTAGAAGCAATGCAGGAAATAGCAAATCCTATTTTAAATATAGAAGAGGGTGAATGTGTTGAAATAACAGAGGAAAATAGAACAGCATATTATGAATTTTCAGTAGAAAATTTCAAAGAAGAGAGTGTAAGTGACATAAGTTTTTGGTACACAATAGAAATAATTTCTAGTTTAAAAGACGTAGAAGTGGAATTATATACAAATGAAGAAAATATACCAATAATTGATTTTAAAACGAATCCTATATTTATATCAAATTGTAAAAAAGTAAAGCAAGATTATAAATTAAAAATAACATACAAGGGAGATAATACGTCAGAAATATCTGAAAAGATAAAAATAAAAATAGAAGCAGAACAGGAGAAAAAACAATGCTAAAAAATAAAATTTTAAAGTCGATAATATTTATTTTAATTATTTCGTTAATATTAATTGTAAATACAATTTCGGTCTCATATGCCAAATATAAATTTGAATATACAATGGATGCAGCAGAAATAAAAATTCATGTATAAAAATCAAAAAAAGTGTAAAAAATGAGAATGAAGAAATTTACAAAGGAGTGATATGATGGAATCAAGTGATATGAAGAATATGGTTGTTATTAAAAATTTGCCATCAAATATGGTAGAAGAGGCAATAATAATCTTTAAAGAAAACCAAAGAGTTAAAGAGAGAGAACTAATTGAAAGAGGTTGTAACATTAATTCATCAGAAACTCAAACGAAATCCCGAGATTATATATTAAAAGAAGCAGAGATGCTTGTTACAGATTATATCAAAAAGATAGAGAATAATAAAAAACGTCCCAACGTTAATAAAGACATACTATTAAAATATAAGTTATTAAAATTGTATAGTGTCTTATCAAGTGTAATGATAATAGTATGTTTAATAATTAAATTTATATAAAACATAAAACACTTTATATGTGCATAAACATTAGTAATGCAGTAAATAAAGTGTTTTTTAATATTGTTCTAATACGTATTTTTGAAATAAGATAGAAAGGAATTTGAATATGGAAAGAATGATGTCAGTAGAAGATAAAATAAGAAGAGCAGAAGAAATATATTATAAAAGAAGAAATAACGAAATATCAGCATATAATTCTACAGAGAATGCAAAAAATAAAAAGAGAAATTTAAAATTAGTAAGAAAATTAGTGAAGCAAATAATAACCTGTTTAATAATATATATGTGTTTTTATGTAATTATAAATAATAATTATGTATTTTCAGAAGATTTCTCAAATAAAATTAAAGAATGCTTACAACAAGAAGTGAATTTTAAAGGAATGTACTTAATAGTAAAACAAAAAGCAGAAGAATTGTATAAACAAATCAACAAAGTTACAGAAAATAGTGACGGAGATATTGGAGGCGCAGAAGAACCAATAAATGAAAATACTAATGCTGACAATTCAAATGTGCCGACAGATGGGAATACATCTGATAATGAAAATGAGCCAACAGATGGGAGCACAGCAGAGAATGTGAGTGTACCAGAACAAGAAAATTCGGAAAATCAAGAAACAAAAGAAGTTTCACAAATGGAGCAAGATGCCAATCATATAAAAGCATCAATAAATTTTATAAAGCCGATTAATGGAAAAATTAGTTCAGGTTTTGGAGCAAGAAATCCAACTACAGCATCTGTTCCAAAAAATCACACTGGAACAGACATAGCAGCAGAAAAAGGAACAAAGATATTATCAGCGACAGAAGGGAAAGTGATACTTGCATCATCAACAGGAGACTATGGAAATCATTTGATAATTCAAACAAATGACATTACTTTAGTATATGCACATTGTAACAAATTATATGTAAAGGAGGGAGAGAATGTAAAGCAAGGACAAGAAATAGCAGAAGTAGGAAAAACAGGAAATGCAACTGGTCCACATCTACATTTTGAAATCAGATATCAAGATAGATATGTAGACCCACAACTTATCTTAGAATTATAAAGGTGCACGGAAAAAAAGCGATCTCACGTGTGCAGTTTTGCACGGAAAAAAAGCGATCTCACGTGTGCAAGGAGGAAAGATGAAGCTAAGGATTGATTTGAAAATTATAATTTTTATGATTATATTTGGAATTACTAAACAATTAAGAATATACATAATAGTAATGTTTTTTTGTTTTTTACATGAATTAGGACACATTATAGTCGGAAAAATATTAGGGTTAAAAATAGAGAAAATAGAAATGACACCATGTGGATTTTCAACAGCATTTTCGGGAGCAAAAAAAGTAGATATAATTGTTGCATTAGCAGGGCCAGCTGTAAGCTTTATGTTAGCAATATTGTTTAGATACATAGAATTAGAACCATACATAGGAAGTGAAGAAGCGGTATATTCAAATTTGCTTATATTAATTTTTAATTTACTCCCATTATATCCATTAGATGGAGGAAGAATATTTAAAGGAATGCTAGAGATAAAGTTGAACTGTCAGAAAGTAAATAAAATAATAAGTAAGACATCAGAGAGTGTGTTAATTATATTAACAATAATAAGTAGTATAGCAGTTTACTATTTCAAAAACATAGCAATTTTTCTAATTTGTATATTTTTGTGGGAAATTATAATTAAAAGAAAAAGCAATAAAACTCTTGATATTTTACGGCGAAAATAGTAAAATATAAGTGAAAAATTGTACATAAAAAGAAAGGCAGGAATATCAATGGGAAAACCAACAGTAGCAATTATTGGAAAGCCAAATGTAGGAAAATCTACATTTTTCAATTATATAGTAGGAAGTAGAATATCAATAGTAGAAGATACACCTGGTGTAACAAGAGATAGAGTATATGCTGAAACAAATTGGAGAGGGAGAGAATTCACTGTAATAGATACAGCAGGAATTGAGCCGGAATCAGAAGACATCATAATATCTCAAATGAGAGAACAAGCAAAAATAGCAATAGAAATAGCAGATGTTATAATATTTTTAACAGATGTAAAGCAAGGAGTAACAGCAGCAGACCAAGAAATAGCATTAATGCTAAAAAAATCAAAAAAACCAGTAGTATTAGTATGTAATAAAGCTGATAATATGAGTAGAGACAAAAATGAAATATATGAGTTTTATAATTTAGGAATTGGAGAACCATACCCAATTTCAGCAGCTAATGCATTAGGAATTGGTGATGTATTAGATGCAATATTTGAAAAATTACCAGAGAAAAAAGCTGGAGAAGATGAAGATGATAGAATAAGAGTAGCTGTAATAGGAAAGCCAAATGTAGGAAAATCATCATTAATAAATAAAATTCTAGGGCAAAATCGAACAATAGTAAGTTCAATTGCAGGAACAACAAGAGATGCTATTGATACTGAATATCAAAATCAATATGGAAAATATGTATTGATTGATACTGCAGGAATAAGGAGAAAAAGCAAAGTAAAAGAATCAATTGAAAAATTTAGTATTATGAGAACATTACTTGCAATTGAAAGAGCAGATGTATGTTTGATGATGATAGATGCAAATGAAGGTGTAACAGACCAGGATGCTAAAATTGCAGGAGAAGCACATGAAGCGGGAAAAGGAGTAATCATCGTAGTTAATAAATGGGATGAATATGAAAAAGAAACAGGAACATTAGAGAAATACAAAAAAGAAGTATACAATAAATTATCATATTTATCATATGCACCAATAATCTTCATATCAGCAAAAACAGGGCAAAGAGTGGACAAGTTGTTCACAATGATTAACAATGTAGCTGAACAAAATGCAATGAGAGTTTCAACATCAGTATTAAATCAAGTAATAAATGAAGCGATTGCAGTAGTACAGCCACCATCAGATAAAGGAAAAAGATTAAAAATATTGTATGGAACTCAAGTAAGTACAAAACCACCAACGTTTGTAATATTTGTTAATAATAAAGAATTATTCCATTTTTCATATGAAAGATATTTGGTCAACCAGATAAGAAAAGAGTTCGGATTAGTAGGAACACCAATTAGAATAATTTCAAGAGAAAAATCAGAGTAAATAGGAAGGAGTAGATAAAAATGGCAGCATATTTAATAGTAGGTTTAGTAGCATATTTAATAGGAAGCGTAAGTTTTTCAGTAATATTTAGCAAAAAAATTGCAGGATTTGATGTAAGAGAAAAAGGGAGCGGAAATGCAGGAGCAACAAATGTTTTAAGATCAGTAGGTAAAAAAGCAGCAATTTGTACTCTTTTATGTGATGCATTAAAGGGAGTTGTTGCAATACTTTTTGCAATTTTAGTAGGAGCAATCGCTAAAAATTCAGATAAAGCATTATTAGTGCAAATTGCAGGAATCTTAGTTGTAGTAGGACATACATTTCCAGTATTTTTTGGATTCAAAGGAGGAAAAGGAGTTGCCACTTCATTAGGAGTTTTACTAATGACAAATTGGAAAATTGGATTAATTTGTTTAGTATTTGCACTAATTTTAATGGCATTAACAAAAATAGTATCAATGGGCTCTGTTGGTGCAGCAATCTTGTTTCCAGTTTTAGTATTATTTATCCATACAAATTATACAATTTCTGAAGGAAGCAGCTACTTAGTTTACAGTATAATTTTGGCATTGATTGTTGCATTTAATCATAGAAGCAACATAAAGAGAATTTTAAATGGAACAGAGAATAAATTAAGTTTCAAAAAATAAATATTTAGTACGGAGGAAAAGAATGAAAAATATAGCTATTATAGGAAGTGGAAGTTGGGGTGTTGCATTAGCAATTCACCTAGCAAAACTTGGAAACAATATAAAAATATGGTCTTTTTTAGAAGAAGAAAGAGATTTAATAAATAATGAAAAAAAGTGCAAATTCTTACCTAATGTAGTAATACCAGATAGTATAGAATGCACAACATCATTTAAAGAAGCAATAGAAGGTTCTGATTTTATCATACATGTAACACCATCAAAATTTACAAGAAATATTGTGAAACAATATGAACAATATGTAACAAATCAACCAATTGTAATATGTTCAAAAGGATTTGAAAAAGATACGATGCTAACACTGGATGAAGTTATCAAAGAAGAAATACCAAATGCAAAAATTGCAGTATTATCAGGGCCAAGTCATGCAGAAGAGGTATCAATAGCAGTGCCAACCGTTTTAGTTGTAGCATCAGAATATGATTCTGTTTTAAAACTAGTTCAAGATACGTTTATGTCAGATAAAATGAGAATCTATACATCAAGAGATGTAAAAGGTGTAGAATTGGGTGGAGCTTTAAAAAATATTATTGCATTTTGTGCAGGTGTTGCAGCAGGAATTGGTTTAGGAGATAATACATTTGCAGCTTTAATAACAAGGGGACTAGCTGAATTATCAAGATTAGGTGTCGCATTAGGTGGGCAAAAAGAAACTTTATATGGATTAAGTGGTCTTGGCGATTTGATTGTTACATGTTTAAGTGAACATAGTAGAAATAGAAAAGCTGGAAAATTAATAGGGCAAGGAAAGAGTTTGGAAGAAACAAAAAAAGAAGTCGGAATGACAATTGAGAGTATTGATAACATAGAAGTAGCACATGAACTTGGAAAATTGCATAATATAGAAATGCCAATAGTTGAAGCTGTATATGGAATATTATACAAAGGATTAAAACCAGAAGATGCTGTAGATATGTTAATGAACAGATCTAAAAAAAGTGAAGACTAAATATAGCAGAATAAAAACAAATAAATTGTTAAAAATAAAAATAGGAGGAAGAAAAAATGGGGTTTTTTGATAATTTAGGAAAAAAAGCAAGTGCTGCATATGATGCAACAGCTGAAAAAACAAGTAAGATTGCAAAAGAAGCAAAACTTAGAATGAAAATAAATGAAGACAAATCTGAAATAAATAATATTTATAAAGAAATAGGTAAAAAAGTTTATGAAAAACATGTTAGAGAAGAAAACATCGATATAAAAGCAGAACTTGAAGAAGAATGTACAAAACTAGATGTTTTATCAGCTGAAATTGAAACATGCTTAAAGTCTATATTAGAATTAAAAGAGAAGAAACAATGTGAGCAATGTCATTCAGAAATTGATTTAGATGCTACATTTTGTCCCAAATGTGGTGCAAAACAGCCAGAGATGGAAGTAAAAGAAGTTGAAATTGTTGATGGAGATGCAAAATCAGAAGAAACTTCAAATCAAGATGATATAAAACAAGATGAGAACTCAAATAATACAGGAGATTCAGAACAAGAAGACTCAAATAATATGAAAGATTCAGAACAAGGCGCACAAGAAAATAATGAAGGAGATAATACTTCATCAGAAAACACTGTTGAGAAAGTTACAGAAGTTATGTCTGTAGAAACTCAAGAAAACGCAAAAGAATCAGCAAATCAAGAACAATAAAAATGCAAATCACCTATTTTAGCTAATAGGTGATTTTTGCATAGATATTTATAAAGATATATTGATATGGATAAGTATTTATAGAATAGGAGAGATATATATGAAATTAGTAATACAAAGAGTAAAAAATGCAAGTGTAGAAGTAGATAAAAAGATTGTTGGGGAAATTGAAAAGGGCTTTCTAGTTTTAATAGGAATCAAAGTAGGAGACACAAAGGAACAAGCAGATTATTTAGTAAGAAAACTTTGTAACTTGAGAGTTTTTACAGATGAAAATGATAAAATGAATTTATCATTAAAAGATGTAGGTGGTCAATTATTAATAGTATCACAATTCACATTATATGGAGATTGCAGTGAAGGAAATAGACCAAGTTTTATCGAAGCTGCCAGACCAGACGAAGCAATTCCATTGTATGAATATTTCTGCAATGAATGTGCACAAAAAGGTTTTGATGTACAAAAAGGAATTTTTGGCGCAGATATGAAAGTCCAATTATTAAATGATGGACCAGTAACAATAATTATAGAGCGATAGCAATTTGAAATCGCTCTTTTTTTGTGCACCAATCATCTCGCTTTTTTTTCGTGCAATTTTGCACCGATTATCTCGCTTTTTTTCCGTGCAATTTTGCACCAATTATCTCGCTTTTTTTCCGTGCTTTTCGTGCAATTGTAAGGCATGTCGAAAACTTTTAAGAATTCGACAAAAGTTCTTATTTTTTAATCTTGGAAAATAATGGAAATAAGTATATAATTGAGACTATAAAAAATGGAAAGGAGAAGAGATGAAAAGTATATATGAAAAAGAAAACAAAAGATTAATTTTTGAAATACATGAAGAAATAGACGAATATGTAGTTCAAAATATGAGAAGGAGGCTAGATAATGAAATTGAGAGATACATGCCTAAAGAAGTTATATTTGATTTTAATAAAGTTTCTTTTATGGATAGTGCAGGAATAGGGCTAATAATTGGAAGATATAAGCTAGCAAGTATACTAGGTGGAAAGGTTGAGGTTACAAACTTGACTGTTCAAGTAAGAAAAATATTTGAAATGAGTGGCATATTAAAGATAATTCCTGAGATAAAATGCACAGAAAAAAAGCGATCTCAAATGTGCAATGCACGGAAAAAAAGCGATCTCAGGTGTGCAGGAGGTAAAATATGAATAATATATATGACAATGAAATGAAAATAGAATTTTTAAGCAAGTCAAGCAATGAAGCATTTGCGAGGATTGCAGTAGCAGCATTTGTTGCTCAGCTAGACCCGACGCTTGAAGAAATTGCAGATATAAAAACAGCAGTTTCAGAAGCTGTTACGAATTCAATAATTCATGGATATGAAGACCATACAGGAATTGTAAAACTCGCGTGCAAAATTATAGAAAATGAAATTTTTTTAGAAATTTCAGACTCGGGAAAAGGAATTGAGAATGTTGAAATTGCAAAACAGCCATTATATACAACAAAGTCAAATTTAGAAAGGTCAGGAATGGGATTTACCATAATGGAAAGCTTTATGGATGATGTTGAGGTTGAATCCATGTTAGGGGTTGGGACAAAGGTAAAAATGAAAAAAAGAATAAAGAGCCGTGAAAATCTAGTAGAGGCAATTGCTTCGATAAGGGGAGATGAATAGTGTATGAACAGGATATGAAAATCATCGAAAGTGCTCAAAATGGAAATAAAGAAGATATGACAAAATTAATCGAGGATAATAACAGACTGATATGGAGCATTGTTAGAAGATTTAATGGAAGAGGATATGATACAGAGGATTTATATCAGATTGGTAGTATAGGATTTATAAAAGCTATACAAAGATTTGACACAAGTTTTGAAGTTCGACTTTCAACATATGCAGTACCATACATTTTAGGAGAAATAAAAAGATACATAAGAGATGATGGACCAATAAAGGTCAGTAGAAGTATAAAAGAACTAAATATTAAAATTAAAGAATTGCAAAAAGAATATATTAGTAAATATGGAAGAGATATAAAATTAGAAGAAATATCGAAGGAATTAAGAATTTCAAAAGAAGAAATAGCAATGGTTATGGATTCTACAAGGCCAGTAGATTCAATAGAAGATGCTAAATATAAAGATAATAAAACAGACAAAACAATAAGTATTTTGGAACAAATATCAACAGGAAAAGATGAGCAAAGTGAAATCGTAAATAAAATAGCAATTAAAAATTTGATTGGAGAATTAGAAGATAATGAAAAAGAAATAATATTGCTAAGATATTATAAACAAAAAACACAAATGCAAGTTTCGAAAATACTAGGAATTACTCAAGTTCAAGTTTCAAGGATTGAAAGAAAAGTATTAGAAAAGATGAAAAGAAAGTTAATTAGTTAAAAAGGAGAGGTAATGAAAAAATTTTTGTTATATTTTGTGGGTTTTGTAATAATATTTTTTATAGCTCCAGCGATTTGCACAGCTACACCTAAAAATGCACAGAAAGAGGCGATTGCAGAGATAGAAACAGAAAGTGAAACAAAGCAAACAGAAGAAAAGCCCGAAGAAAAAAATGATTCAATCAAAATCAAACTGATACATAGTGATTCTGGAACTGTTGAAGAATTGAACTTGGACGAATACTTGTATGGTGTGGTATCAGCTGAAATGCCTGCTAGCTATGAAACAGAAGCATTGAAAGCTCAGGCAATAGTTGCAAGAACATATACAATTTATCAAATAAAACACAATTCACAAAAGCATGAAAATGCAGATATATGCGACAATTACGCATGTTGTCAGGCATGGATAAGCAAAGAAGAGAGATTTACAAAGTGGAAACAGGAAGAGGCAGAACAAAATTGGAATAAAATTGTAGATTGTGTAAATTCAACAACAAATAAAATTGTTACATACAATGGAGAACCTATAAATGCATTTTTCCATTCAAATAGTGGTGGGATAACTGAAAGTTCTGTAAATGTTTGGGGAGGCATAGATTATCCGTATTTAAAAGCTGTTGAAACTGCAGGAGAAGACGGATATACACAATTTGCATCACAAGTTCAATTAAAAAAAGATGAATTATTAAAAAAACTAAAAGAAACCTATTCTGATTGTGAAATCGATTTTTCAAAAGAAGACTGTGTAAAAATCATTGATTATACGACAAGTGGAAGAGTCAAAACAATCAAATTTGGAAATAAAGAGATTGCAGGAACTGAGGCGCGAAAAATACTAGGGCTAAAATCAACTAATTTCATTGTAGAAATTGGAGAAAACGAAATCACATTTTCAGTAAAAGGAAATGGGCATGGAGTTGGAATGAGTCAGACTGGTGCTGACAGCATGGCAAAATCTGGTGCAAACTATGAAGAAATAATTAAACATTTTTACACAAATGTAGAAATTACTGAACTAAAATCTCTTTAAATGAATAATCTTTGAAAAAATGCAAATACTGGTATTAATAATTTTTATCAAGGAGGTTTCTATGAGAAGAGGAAAAAGATTTTTAAATAATGATAATTTACTTATATATGTAGGTGCAGCAATATTTTTTATATTTGTTATAGCTTTAGGAATCATAATGTTTATGCTTAATAAAACTGCTGCTAAGCTTGAAAACAATACAGGAGAGGTTGCACAAGAACAACAAACATCGCAAGATACTGAAAGTGTAAGTACTGAAATTGGAAAAAGTGTAGAAGAACAAGAAAATGCAAGCATAGTAGATACATCAACAAATACAACTAATTCGAACTTTACAAATAAAGAAAGTAAAGCAAATGAAGGAAAAACAGATAATGAAGCTACAAAACCTACCGATATAATGAATTCTACAGAAGTAGATGAGCCAGACACTAAAATAAAAGAGTCAGAAAAAAGTAATACAGAAGTCAAAAAAGAAGTAAGTTTTGTCAAACCAACAGAAGGGGAAATAATATGTGAATTTGCGAAAGATAATTTAATTTATTCAGAGACATTGAAAGAGTGGATAACACATACTGCTGTTGATATAAAAGCAGATAAGACAAGTGTCATAAAATCAGCAGCAGACGGAATTGTAAGGTCAATAGTAAATGACCCAAGATATGGACTTACCGTAGTAATTGAACATGATGATGGGTATGAGACTGTATATTCAAATCTATTAACGGCAGAATTTGTAGTAGAAGGAGAAGAAGTAAAGCAAGGACAGACTATCGGAACAGCAGGAAATACAGCTTCATTTGAAAGTAGTATGGAATGCCACTTACATTTTGAAATATTAAAAGATGGAGAATATTTAGATCCATCAATATATATTTAGCACATTTCAGAACGCTTTTTTTCCGTGCAAAATTGCACCGAAAAAAAGCGTTTTCAAGTGTGCAATTTTGCACGGAAAAAAAGCGATCTCAGGTGTGCAATTTTGCACGGAAAAAAAGCGATCTCACGTGTGCAACTTGAAAAAGAAAAAAGATTATGATAGAATAAGCATGTTAATAAATAAACTTGCAAGTAGCAAGAAAACAAAATATTTTTTTCAATTGAAAGGAGTATAAGTAATGGAAAGTTTGAGGGAGCGGAGAAACAGAAAATTCTTACGAAAAAGGTTAATCAAAAACGTAATATGTCTGAATGTATGCATAGCAATGATGATTGCCTATTTGCCAATAGCAATCAGTATTATGAACAATATTGTATTCAAAATTATAACAGTATTGTTGGTAATCATCTTGGCAAACTTTTATGTGATATCATACACAATAAGAGAATCAGAAA
>MNRR01000045.1:20886-58521 GCA_001916055.1 Clostridium sp. 28_12 | reverse complement strand
AAATTTGTAAAGTTTTTTCTGTCAAATGAAAAATGGAAAGAAGTAGAAGTAAAGAATGCAAAGGAATATGAAGAGTTTCTTAATCAATTAAAAAAAATTACAAAATTTTATGCAATTATTGATGAATCAAAGAATAGTATAATTGTAAATGTAGTTTTTGATAACAAAGATATAGATCCTAAAAAATTATATTTTGAAGCAATTTCTAAAGAGGACTTCGAAAAATTCTATAAAATTAAAAAGTGAACTTAAACTGCCCGTGCCCGTTTATATGCAATGCATATAATAAACACGGGTTATATGTTATGAAAAGAAACGCAAGGAAAGAGGAAAAAATGTTAGAAGAAATAAATTCACCACAAGATTTAAAAAAGTTAACACTTCAACAAAAGAAAAAATTAGCAGAAGAAATTAGAAATTATATAATAGAAATCGTTTCAAAAAATGGAGGACATTTGGCTTCAAACCTTGGAGTTGTTGAGCTAACTATTGCATTACATACTGTATTCAATGTGCCGGAAGATAAAATAATTTGGGATGTTGGACATCAATGTTATGTGCATAAAATTCTTACAGGAAGAAGAGAAGAATTTAAAAATTTAAGAAAACCAAATGGGCTTGCAGGTTTTCCAAAAAGCAATGAAAGTCCAGCAGATAGCTTTAACACAGGGCACAGTAGCACTTCAATTTCAGCAGCACTTGGAATGGCGAGGGCAAGAGACTTACAGGGAAAAAATAATGCTGTTATCGCGGTGATTGGAGATGGAGCATTAACAGGTGGAATGGCATTAGAAGCGCTCAATGATGCAGGTTATAGCAAATGCAAAATGACAGTTATTTTAAATGATAATGAAATGAGCATATCGCCCAATGTAGGGGGATTAAATAAATTTTTAGGAAAATTAAGAACAAAAAAATTATACACAACAACAAATAATTTGTTAAAAAAGCAAATCAGCTCAGTTCCAGTCATAGGCAAACCAATGGTAGTAGGAATTCAAAGAATAAAAAGAGCCATAAAACAATTAGTAATACATAAAATGTTTTTCGAAGACATTGGATTTACATATCTTGGTCCTGTTGATGGACATAACATTGAAGAATTAGAAAGCATACTGAAAACCAGTAAACAAGTAAACGGTCCGGTTTTAATTCATGTTTTAACCAAAAAAGGAAAGGGATATAAATTTGCGGAAAAGAACCCAGACAAGTTTCATGCCATTTCACCATTTAATATAGAAAATGGCGAATTGAAAACTCCAAAAGAAAAAGACTATTCTAAGGTTTTTGGAGAAAAAATAGTAGAATTGGCAAAAGAAAATAGCAAAATTGTTGCTGTAACAGCATCAATGAAAAATGGGACAGGTCTAGCAGATTTTGCACAAGAGTTTCCATATAGATTTTTTGATGTAGGAATTGCTGAGCAGCATGCAGTTACAATGGCCGCAGGAATGGCAAAAGAGGGAATGATACCATTTGTACCAATATATTCATCATTTTACCAAAGAGCATATGACCAAGTAATACATGATGTTGCAATGCAGAATTTACCGGTAATCATGTGTGTAGACAGAGCTGGAATAGTTGGGGCAGATGGAGAAACCCATCAAGGAACCCTAGACATGGCATTTTTTAGACTTGTTCCCAATTTAACGATTATGGCACCAAAAGACTTTAAGGAATTTGAAGATATGCTAGAATTTGCAGTAGGTCTAAACAAGCCAGTAGTTATAAGATATCCACGAGGTGGAGAAGATGCAGAAGTCAAGTTTAAAAGTCATGCCAAGATAGAATTAGGAAAAGCTGAAGTATTGCATGAAGTTAAGAATTTAGAAAATCCAACTAAAGAAGTTACAATAATAGCAATTGGGAAAACGGTTTCAGAAGCAGTAAAACTGGCTGATAGAATGCAAAAAGAAGAAGGAATAACCCCAGAAATAATAAATGCAAGATTTCTTAAGCCATTTGACTCTGAAAAAATGATTCAAAGCATTCAGAGAACCAAAAATGTAATTACCATAGAAGATGGTACTGTAATAAATGGCCTTGCTACAACCGTAAAAGAATTGATAGTTGATAACAATATTCAGAATGTGAAGTTTAAAAGTTATGCATATCCAGATAAATTTATTATGCACACGTGAGATCGCTTTTTTTTTGGTGCAAAATTGCACACTTTAAAACGCTTTTTTTCCGTGCAATCTTGCACCAAAAAAAAGCGTTTTAAAGTGTGCTAAATTTCTTTATTTAAATTACCATTAGTGTAATCAGGTCCTTCTAATTTTTTACCAGTTTTCGCAATACTGATAATAGAATTTAGTTGTTCAATAGATTCATCCAAAGCGTCAATTCTAATAGAGCTTGAACATATATTTTTGTGTTCAATGGATGTAATTTTACTATTATAAATTGTTGTTACAGTGTCGATATTATCAGGCATTATTCTAAATAAAAAGCCAAGTCTGTCTTTTAAATAGAATTTTTCAGAACTGTTACATAAATGTTTGCAAGAAGCATAGCATTTATTTGATTTTCCAAGCAAACAATAATTAGAATTCATTAGTGGTGTTCTGCCATATACAATTAATTCTGTTGGAATATTTGAATTTGTAGCAAGTTGTTGCAAATCTGAGAAATTTAACTCAGGTGATAATGTAACTTTGTTACAATTCAATTGATCAATTGTAAATCTATTAAAAACATTAAAGGTATAATTGCAAATAAATTCATATTTTTTATAATTTTTCAAAAGTTCAAAATTTCCAATATTAGAAACTACAAAGCCTTTGATATTGTAAGAATTCAGGATGTCAGGCAAGTTTTTACTAATCAATCTATTGTAATTGTTTCTAATAATTGTAGGAAAATAAATATATGTATTAAACTTGTTAGTAAAATACTGCAAAATAGAGGTGTATCCAGTCAATATAAAATATTTAAATGGAATATATATATTATCAACATTCTTAAGCTCAGTATATTCGTAATTTTTATTAAGAAGGTTAAGCAAAAGGCTGACTTTTTTATATGATTCTATGGGCTCATTATTAATATTTGATGAAATAGGTAAGTTAAAATGTGAAACTAAATCTCGCCTGAAAGAGGCAATAAGAAGTTCTTCATATTTTGATAGCACTGTTCTTCTAAGTTCATTAATGCAACTAAATCCTTTTATAAAAAGTCCATCATCTAAATCAATTTCAATATTTGAAAATTGATAAGGAGTATTGTTTGTCTTAGAAAGCTGAGTGATTAAGCGTTCTTTAGTAATTGGTAAATTAGTAGCAATTTCTGGAATTACATCAGAATGTATACTAACTTCAATTCCGTTTTCATCAAAAACAGTTAATTCTATTGGTAAATCTTTATGAACAATCAACTTGCAATTCAAATTTCGTTTTATATTTTCTTTATTAAGAGTTTCAAGTGCAGAAAAAGTTAAAGCCTTATCAGAAATTTTGAAAATTTTATTTCCAACAAATATGTTGCCCTTCATTCTACCGATTTTTATAATATCACCAGGGTTGGCTTGGCGAATATTTTTGTCTTTAATCATCAATTCAGAAACGGTATATAAAGATGTTTCATGCTTTTTATTTTCAATTGAAATCTTATCTCCAACATTTAAAACCCCACTAGTTGTAAAGGTTATATGGCCTTTATTATTGTTAAACTTTGAAATATTGCCAAGAAAAACCCCCATATTGTTTGACTTTTCAGAGTAAACCAAGTTTTTGTTTGGAGAACCTGAAAGATGTCCATCAGAAAAGCCACCTCGGTTGAAAACCTGAAGTAAATCTTGTTTGTCCTGAACATCAATTTTGTAGAGCTTATTTGACTCAGCGGATTTTGCTAAATCCAAATATTTGCGATAAATTCTTGTAACAGTTGCAACATACTCAGGCGTTTTCATACGTCCCTCAATTTTCAAACAAGAAACACCAGCTTTTATAAGTTGAGGCAAATAATCTAAACCGCACAAATCTCTTGGACTCATTAAATAGCCTTTATCCAAAGTTTCTGATTGGTTAGTCAATTCATAAGGGAGTCTGCAAGGTTGGGCACACTTGCCACGATTACCAGAGCGACCGCCAACCATACTTGAAAATAAGCATTGACCTGAGTATGAAATACATAAAGCACCATGTACAAAAACTTCAATTTCTACATTTGAATTTTTGCAAATATGTTCTATTTCTGGCAAAGAAAGCTCACGTGAAAGAACAACTCGTGAAAAGCCTAATTCTTGAAGCTTTAAAACACCTTCTAGATTATGAACCGAAAGTTGCGTACTTGCATGAACTGCTAATCCAGGAAAATTTTCAATTAAATATTTTGCAAAGCCTAAATCTTGAACGATAATTGCATCAATTCCATAGATATAAGCTTTTTCAGCTAATTTAATAGCATCATTAAATTCATTATCTTTAAGTAAAGTATTAAGAGTCAAATTAGTTTTTATACCACGAATTTTTGCGTAGGTAATAGCCTTTTTTAAATCATCATCATTAAAATTAGAAGCAAAAGCTCTTGCACTAAAAGAACTCGCTCCAAAGTAAACTGTATCTGCTCCGTTTTGAACAGCAGCTTTTAAACATTCAAAATCACCAACAGGTGAAAGTAATTCTACCATAATTATCTCCTTTTGCACATCTGAGATCGCTTTTTTTCCGTGCATTGCACCAAAAAAAAGCGGAATAATTCGTGCAAAATTGCACCAAAAAAAAGCGATCTCACGTGTGCTAATTTATTATACCATAAAGAGACATGTAATACAAATGTAATATAAAAATTGATGTCAAATATTGACTAAAAAGAGGTGTAATGATATACTAATGGCGAAGTACTATAAGAGAAAATGCAAAGTAATAATAAACCAAAGAGAGGGAGAAAATGAACAAAAGTATAAAGAAAATATTTATAATTTTAATATTAGTAATAACATGTATAAGCATGAACCCAATTTTAGGAAACAAAGCATTAGCAATTAACCAAACAGAGACTAATGACATTAATTCAATTGATTCAAATCAATATCCTCAAATAAAAGAAATGTTACAAAAAATAAAAAATGAACATCCAAATTGGAACTTTAAAATTTTATATACAGACATAGATTGGTCAGAAGCTATTGCGAATGAGTATGTTGGACATGGAAGTTCACCAAGAAATTTAGTACCTGCAAATAATAGTAGATATGATGATGCATGGAAATGCAAAGTATGTGGAGATAAGGCATATGATAATGGAAATTCAAATTGTGCATCAGAAGCAGCAATAAAATATATGATGGACCCAAGAAATTCTGTAAATTTTTCTGATATATTTCAATTTATGCAATTATCATACAAAGATTGCAATATTCAGATTATTAGAAATATGGTTGCAGGAACATTTTTAGACAACGAGTCTTACATAAATACAATAGTAGATTCAGCAAAAAAATACAATGTCAATCCATATTATGTAGTTGCAAGAATAATACAAGAACAAGGTAAATCAGGTTCAGTATTAGTATCTGGAAATGGATATAACGGAGAATACGCTGGTGTTTATAATGTTTTTAACATTGGTGCTAGTGGAAATGGAAAAGAAAATGTTATTTTAAATGGGCTAAAAAAAGCAGAATCATATGGATGGACATCAATGGAAAAATCAATCACAGGTGGAGTCGAAATATTAGCTAAAAAGTATATTGCAAGAGGCCAAAATACATTATATTTTCAAAAATTTGATGTAGAAAATTCAGATGGAAACTTATATTGGCACCAATATATGCAAAATATATTAGCTGCTCAAAATGAAGGTTCAACATTAAGAAAAACATTTGAAAATGTTGGGGCAATTGATGCAGATTATACATTTATAATACCTTTGTATAAAAATATGCCAAGCAGTGCAGCTGTAAGGCCTTCAGTGAACAATCAAGAAACAAGTACAGACTTGGTAAAAGTAAATGTTACAAATACTTTGATGTTGAGAAGTAGTGCAAGCAAGAGTGCAAAAAAGGTCGGAACACTATATAGAGATGAAGTTGTAACAAGACTTAATAAAGCAACACAAAAAGTTGATGGAACTTATTGGGATTATGTTATGAAAGCAGACGGAACAAAAGGCTATGCAGCAAGGGAAACATACGAATCAGAATCTACATATAAATTATATTTAGTTCCTGTTGAACAAGATAATGGCGGAAATAAGCCAGAGGATTCACAAGAGATAGTCCAAAATGATAAAGTCAAAGTTGACAAAAGTTCTAAAAAAGTAACCGCAGTACCTAATGCCACAGGAAATGATTTTGCTAATTTAATTGGAGGGAATGTCGCAGTAAAAAACTCAAATGGGCAAGTTATCAATTTATCTGATAAGTTGGCAACTGGATATACAATAAATGATACTTATACTGTTGCAGTTCTTGGAGATGTAAATGGAGATGGAGAATCAGATGCAATAGATTTGTTATTAATAAAAAGAAGGTTGTTAGGAACACAAGAATTTGATGAATTAAAAGGAAATGCGGCCGATTTGAATAAAGACGGAGTAGTAGATGCAATAGATTTATTATTGCAAAAAAGATATTTACTAGGAACACAAAATATTAATATATAAAAAGGAATGGAAAAAATGAAAAAAAAATTTTATAGTGTAGTTATAATTATTTTTAGTTTAATTATATTATGGTGCTCACCGCAAAAAGTATTTGCAATTAATGCTTCAATAAGTGCATCAACAAAAAAAATTGAAAAGGGAAAGAGTGTAACCTTAACTGCAAATGTAAGTAGTGCATCTTCTTGGGATTTTGATATTTCAGCATCTGGCGGAACATTAAAAAAGAGTAATGATAGAGTTGGAAGCACGGATAGTGGAAATAATGAAAATAAAACAGTAAATTTAGGTACATTTGTATCAGACCAAGAAGGAACATATACAATTAAGTTAAGTGGATATGTTGTTGATGGAGATACACTTTCTAAGAAAAATATAAGTGACGAGGTTTCTATAACAGTAAGTGCAAATACTAATAGTTCTGATAATCAAGGAAATACAGGAAACACAGATACAACTCCTGCTGCCAAGTCAAAAGAAGCTAGATTAAAAACTTTCGGAATAACACCAAACGATTTTAAAGGATTTAAAAAAGATAAAACAGAATATAGTACAGAAGTGCCAAATGATGTATCAGAAGTTTCAGTATATGCAACAGCTGTTGATTCAAAAGCCAAAGTAACAGGCGCAGGAAAAGTAAAATTAAAAGAAGGAAGTAATACTGTAAAGGTAACAGTAACAGCAGAAGCTGGAAATACGAAAGTATATACATTAACTATCAAAAGAAAAGCTGCTGATGCAAACAATTCAACAACAAATGATGGTTCAACAAATACAGATAATACTGCCAGCACGAATAATACAAATACAACATCAGCTAGTACAAGTTCAAAAGTTGGATTAGAAAGTTTGGAAATAAAAGATGTAGAATTAACACCTAGTTTTAAAACAGAAGTATATAATTATCAAGTAGAATTAGACAAAGACGTAGATTCATTAGACATATCAGCAATACCAATAGAAGATGATACATCAGTTGAAATTGCTGGAAATCAAGACTTTCAAGAAGGAGAAAATGTAGTTACAATTTTGGTTAAAAACGAAAAAACAGGAAAGACAATAACATATCAAATAACGGTAAACAAAAATGTAACATTAGAAGACCAGGGAACAGTAGAAGAATTTAGCTGGTTAAAACCATCAACTTGGGGAAGAGAAATCATAATAAAAGCTGCAATTGCAGCAGTTTTAGTAATATTAATAATAATTGCTATAATTTTAAAAATAAAACTTTCAAGAGAAAAGAAAGGTAAAAATAAAATTGATTTACCAGGTGCAGATGAATTAGATAAAGCACTTGCAGAACATCAAGAATTAACAGAACTAGAAAACATGGAAGATGACAATTATTATATGTCAAATAGTGATAGTGGAAATCAAGAACAAAGCCCAATTCCAGAGCAAACAATGCAGCAATATGCTAATGAACCATCACAGGAACCCGATGCGTATAATTTTAAGAATGATTATGATGGAAACTATATAGAAGACATTGCAAAAAGTAAAAATTATGATATTGATGATAACGATAATAACGATTATAGTTATGATTATCAAGATGACAACAGTAGACGAACAAGAAGAAGAGGAAGAGGAAAACATTTTTAGAACCAATTAAACCGCTTATTTTCTGTGCAGTTTTGCACGGAAAATAAGCGGTTTAAAATGTGCACTGCACCGAAAAAAAGCGATCTCACGTGTGCAAAAAGAAAAGCCCTCACTTTTCAGTAAGAGCTTCCCTTTTATGAGATTAGTGAAAACAGCCTAGATTCGCTTTGCTGCAAAATCGAATCCATTTTCGAATTCGACTACTGGTGCATGTTCCGTTTCAGAAACGAGACTGACATTGATACTGCCGTCAAACTGATGAGGCTTAACGATAAAGGTTCTTTCTGTTTCGCAGTTGCATCTGATTCCTTTTGAATCAATGCATGCAACAACACCACTGTCAGTGATGTTTCGATTTTTGGAATCGTTCCAAGAAAAACGAACAACATCTCCAAGTTTAAGTTTCTGTACAATTTCATGTGTTAATCTCATTACGCTTTTTCCTCCTTATAAGTGACTTCTGGAGGATTACACAGCTCCCCCAGAAAAATTTAGTGAAATTTCCTGATACTTGCTGTGTAAGTATTCACGATAAAAGTATTATAACACGTTAACATAAGAATGTCAAGCGAAAATGTAAAATTTTTCCTGATATATATACACATTATTATCTTTCATAATAGTAGCAATACCATTGTAGAATTACCTTGCTTACATAATTCAAATATTTCTTTTACAACTTTTGCTTCAATAGGTTCTACTTCTAAATGACCAGTATTTAAGCATGAAAAAGGTCTTCCTTTCTGTGATAAGAGAACTTTTAAAGTTTTATATAAAATAAAAACTCACGAACTTTTAAGTTCGTAAGTTGATTTCAAATGGAGCCACTAAGCAGAATCGAACTGCTGGCCTACGGGTTACGAATCCGTCGCTCTACCAACTGAGCTATAGTGGCAAATCAAATATAATATAATATAACATATAATTAAAAAAAAAACAATACAAAAAAGAGACTCTTTCGAAAAAGTCTCTTTTAAATCAACATAAAAATTTTAAAATTATTCCACAATCATTGGGCCGATATTAGTAACAGTACCAGCGCCAAGAGTTAGAACAATATCATCAGCCTTAACATTATCCTTCAAGTAAGAAGCGCAAGCTTCAAGTGAAGGAATATATTTTGCATCTTTACCCAGTTTGATTATAGCATTAACCAAATCTTCAGAAGAAATATTATAAGTATTAGTTTCACGAGCCGCATAAATATCAGTAACAATAATATTATCAAAAGAAAGTAGGGCTTGAGCAAAATCATCTAAAAGGTTGAAAGTTCTACTATATGTATGAGGTTGAAAAACAACCCAAGATTGGTTATATTTCTTATTCTTTAATGCTTTAGCGGTAGCAGCAACTTCAGTAGGATGGTGGCCATAATCATCATAAACCTTTGCACCATTAACAGTTCCTTTAAATTCAAAACGTCTGTCAGCACCAGTGAATTTTTTAAATGCAGTTTGCATATAGCTTGCTTCAATGCCATAAGCATCACACAATGCGATACAAGCCAAAGTATTCAAAACATTATGTTTGCCAGGAATTGAAAGTTCAAAATGACCAAATAATTCACCAAATTTATAAACATCAAATTCAGGGAAACCATCTTCATTAAAAACAATATTTTGCGCAGAAAAATCAACGTCTTCATTTTCAATACCATATTTAATAGCAGGAGCTTTAGAGTAAACAGGTAAATCTAGGCAATTAGGGTCATCTGCATTTATAATTAAATGACCATCTTCTGGCAATAATTTAACATATTTAATGAAGGCTTTTTTTACATTTTCAAGATTTTTATAATAATCCAAATGATCATTATCAATATTTAAAATGATTTCAGACTTAGGACTAAATTTTAAAAAGCTTTCAACATATTCACAAGCTTCAATTATAAAATTTTCGCTATTTCCAACTCTGTAATTTCCATTAAGTTCTTTTAACATTGCACCAACTTGGATACTTGGATCTTTTTGAGCTTCTATAAAACATAAAGAAACAAGTGAAGTTGTAGTTGTTTTTCCATGAGTTCCAGAAACGGCTATTGTGTTTTTATAGCATCTTGTAAGCTCGCCAAGAAAAGTAGACCTCTCTATAAGAGGAATACCAAGCTCTTTTGCATGAACAAATTCTGGATTATCAGGATGAATTGCAGCGGTATAAACCACACAATCAGCACCTTCAATATTTTTTGCATTATGTCCTACATAAATTTTGATTCCTGCATTTTGCAAAGCATGCAATGTTTCAGAATCTGAACGGTCACTTCCAGAAACTGAAAAACCCCAGTTAACAAGAATTTCAGCGATACCGCTCATGCTAACACCGCCGATTCCTATCATATGTATATTTTTATATTTTTTTATATTATCAATATTTGGCATTATAAACACTCCCTATGAAATTTCAAATTTGCTTTTCTATTATATACTTATATAATGTAAATTTCAAGATTTTTGTTACAAAATATTATTTTAAAATTTCAAAAAATAAAAAAATAAAAAAATTGTAAAAAAAAGAGGGAAAAAAAAATGCAGTGCCGAATAATATACTAGTACATAAGATACGATACAATATATGTACAAAAAATTCAGAGAACAGAATGAAAGCTGTTGCTTCTGTAACATTCGATAATGAATTTGTTATCCATGATATCAAAGTTATCGAAAGTCAAAATGGATTATTCATAGCTATGCCAAGCAGAAAAACTCCAAACGGAGAATTCAAAGATATAGCTCATCCAATCAATGCTGAAACAAGAGAGAAGATTCAAAAGGCTATCCTAGAAGCTTATGACGCTCCTGAAACAGAAGAATCAGCAGAATAATAAATTTACAAAAGTTCCTTCTAGTGAATAGAGGGAACTTTTTTTGCACCATTTTGCACCGATTATTCCGCTTTTTTTCTGTGCAATTTTGCACGGAAAAAAAGCGATCTCAGGTGTGCACTTGCACTATATATAAAATTATAATATAATAAATGCAATAAAAGGGAGGTGTCATAATGGGATTAAAAATTGAAAAAGTAAGTAAATATTATGGCGAAAAACTAGCAGTAGATAACATCAGTTTTGAGATGAACGAGCCAGGGGTATTTGGACTATTAGGGACAAATGGAGCTGGAAAAACCACGACAATAAGAATGATTCTAGGAATAATAAAAAAGGATGCAGGCGAAATAACCTGGAATGGGCAGAAAGTAGAAAGAAAAAACGTGAACTTTGGATATTTACCAGAAGAAAGAGGAATATATCCAAAAACAAAAATAATTGAGCAACTAATGTATTTTGCTGAATTGAAAGGGATGAAGAAGCAAGAAGCTGCAAAAGAAATTGATTATTGGTTAAAAAGACTGAAAGTTGAAGAATACAAAGAATTACAGGCAGAAAAATTATCAAAAGGGAATCAACAAAAAATTCAGTTTATAACAGCAATTTTTTAGCGGACTTGATCCAATAAATACAGAATTATTGAAAGAAGTAATTATAGAATTAGTTCAAAAAGGAAAATACATAATAATGTCAAGTCATCAGATGTCATCAATTGAGGAATTTTGTAAAGATGTAGTGATAATAAATAAAGGAAAAACGGTATTAAAGGGAAATTTGAAAAAAATCAAAGATGAGTATCCATCAAAAAGGCTAGAAATAAATGTAGATAGTGACATTTCAAAATACATAAATGAAAGTGGAATGAAAATTGAAAAAAATCTTGACAATAATTATGAAATATTAATGGATAAAGAAGAGCAAGCTCAGTTACTAATGAAAACGTTGGTGCTTCAAGGCATAAATATAAAAAAATTCGAACTTAAAAAACCAAGTCTAAATGAAATTTTTATAGAGAAAGTAGGTGAGTAAAATGCAAGGTTTAATAACTGTAATAAAATTCACAATTAAAGATATGGTGCAACGAAAATCTTTTATTATCTCGAATATAATAATATTGGGACTAATAATTTTGATGTTTAACATACCTAACATACTGAAAAAAGTCATGGGAGATTCAGAAAATTCAAAACAGATTATACAGATAATTGATGTTGATAATGTATTTGAAGGAACATTAGAGAATCTAAAAAATATGAATTTGAGCTATGATATCAAAATTTCTAGCAAAAATTTAGAATTTGACAAAATAAAGGAAGAGATTCAAAATGGCGAAATAGATAATGCAATAATTATAGAAAAGAAGGATGAAAAAATCAATATTCAATACATAGTAAAAAATTTAGCAATGAATTCTGAAATGCCACAAGACTTAGAAAATGCAATAAGTTCGCTATATAGTGGCTTGCAAATTTCAAAGTTAGGGCTAACACAGGAACAATTGCGAAGTATACAACCAGATTTTAATTTTGAAGTCAAACAAGCTGAGACTCAAGAAATAAAAGGAAATATATACACAATGATGTTATTATCAATTGTACTATTTTACGCAATATATTTTTGTGCATATCAAGTATCAAGTTCAATAACGACTGAAAAAACTTCAAAAATAATTGAAACACTAGTAACATCAACAGAGCCAAAAACAATAGTTTTAGGAAAAACAATCGGAATAGGAATTGTTGGAGTATTACAAATAATTGCGATTGCGTTAACTGCAATAGTTTCAAAAACATTATTTTTAGAAGAAGGAGCATTAGATGGAATAGTTGATTTTTCAACAATCACACCATTTTTAGGATGCATAACGATTATTTACTTCATATTAGGATATGCATTTTTTGCGATGTTGTATGCATTAACTGGCTCAACTGTAAGCAAGCCAGAAGATGTGCAATCAGCTAATACACCAGTAGCTTTAATATCAGTAATAGGATTCTATTTGGCGTATTTTACAATGATGAATCCAACGAGTGAGCTAAATAAAATAGCTGCAATATTACCTATATCATCACCATTTTGTATGCCATTTAGAGTGATGATGGAGATTGCTACAGGTCCAGAAATTTTAGGCTCAATAGTAATACTAGTAATTACCACAATTCTTGTCGCAATATTTTCTATCAAAATATATTCAAAAGCGATTTTTAATTATGGAAGTAGGGGTAAAATTAAGGAATTACTTAGGAACGAAAAGAAAGGTGCACGGAAAAAAAGCGTTTTAAAATGTGCAATTTTGCACCGAAAAAAAGCGATCTCAAATGTGCAAGGAAAGGAAAGAAATTATGAAAAGAAAAGAAAATTTAATATGGGGAGTAGTCTTCATAATAATAGGATTAATAATAGGTTTAAAAGTGTTAGGAATAATAAATATAGACATATTTTTTGATGGATGGTGGAGTTTATTTATTATAATACCAAGTACAATAAGTATAGTAAAAAATATAAGAGACATTGGAGCATATATATGGTTAGTGATAGGAGTAGCATTACTATTATCAGCTCAAGAAATACTTGACATGGAGATAGTTGGAAAATTGATATTCCCAGCTGTATTAGTTGCAATAGGAATTGGAATGATTTTTAAAGACAGCAAATTAGAAAAAGCAAAAGAAAATGAAGAATATTATGCAACATTTTCAGGTGAAAAGTTAAATTTCGAAGGTGATACATTTAATGGAGCTAGCTTAAATNNNTTGGAGGAATTGACTTAAATTTAAAAAAAGCAGATATAAAAAATGAAACCAATATAAATACAACATCAGTATTTGGAGGAATAAATATTTTTGTACCAGACAATGTCAATGTTGAAATAAAATCAACATCATTATTTGGTGGAGTAACAAATAAAGTCGAAAATAAAGAAAATCAACCTACAATAAAGATAAGAGCTTTTTGCTTATTTGGAGGAGTTGAAGTTAAATAGATTGAAGTTACTTCAATCAAAGGAGGAGAAATGAAAGGATTTCAAAAATTAGTAAAATATTCAGCAATTGCATTTGGCTTATATTTGGCAATATCAATAATTGGAGCACTTATAGGAGTGATTGTAGGAGTAACTTCAGGTGTGGAAGTATTAAAAGAACTTTCAGGAAACGAAAATGTCGAATTAGTTGATGAAACTCGAAATTTTGATGAGTTGTCAGGCCTAAATTTAAATATATCATCATCAAATTTGACAATAAAGGCTGAGGGTGATTCATATAGAATGGAAGCTCATAACATTCCGAAAACAACTAAGATAGAATGCAAAAATGATGTTTTAGAAATAAAAAACGTGGAAAAATTAAAATCAGAAAGTAGTATCACAATATATGTTCCAGAAAATGCTAAATTAAGTAGAATCAATTTAGATATGGGAGCAGGAAATGTTGAAATATCAAATATAGAAGCCGCCAACATAGATTTTAGTTTTGGAGCAGGAAATGTTAATATTAAAAATTTAAAATCAGAGAATCCTACAATTGAGTGTGGGGCTGGTCAGATAAAGTTTGAAAATACAGAATTGACTAATGCTAAATTAAGTGCAGAAGTTGGAAAAGTGATATATTCAGGCCAATTGAACGGGGAATCAAGAATAGAATGCGGCGTTGGAGAAGTAGAGATGAATCTTGAAGGCGGAATAGACAACTATTCAATAAAAGTTAAAAAAGGAATTGGAAACATAAAAATTAATAAGGAATCGGTTAACAATGATTCAACAACTGGCAATGGCCAAAATAAAATTTATATCGATGGTGGAGTTGGAGATATCGATATAAAAATATAATTGCACGGAAAAAAAGCGATCTCACGTGTGCAATTGCACAGAAAAAAAACGATCTCACGTGTGCATAAAATAGAAGAAACCTTCATATACATTAATAAACAAAATGTAGAGGAGGTTTTTTTGATGGAAATAAACACAACAAAAGAAAGTTTGAATGTAAATAAAACGATATGTGAAAAGAAAGAAATTATGAATATACAAGGAGACATGATAGTGCCAGATTCAAAGCCAGACATTTTAAGCACTATTAACACAAGTGGAAATGTGTGTATATATAAGAAAGAAATAATGGAAGGAAAGTTAAAAATAGATGGAAATATTCTTACGTACATAATGTATTTAGCTGATAGTGATTCAGAAAGTATAGAAGACAATGTTAGGGGGCTTAACACGAACCTCGACTTTTCAGAAAACTTCAATATTCCAGAACTAAGTGAAGGAATGGATGTTGACATCAATCCAAAAATAAAGATGATAGAATGCAAGGTAATAAATGGAAGAAAGATAGGCATAAATGTCACATTAGAAGTAGAAATAAGAATTCAAACACAAGAAAATGTGGAGATAATCACAGATTTAAACAACAGTGATATACAAATTCTTAATCAAAATATGAAGGTAAATTCTGTATTAGGGGAAGGCACGACGAAAACATCAATTAAAGAAAATGTAGCAATTCAAAACACAGACAATCTTGCTGAGATGTTGAATGTGCAAATAAACTTAGTAGACAAAGACATAAAAATCAGTTACAACAAAATTCTTGCAAAAGCAGAAGTCGAAATCAGATTAGTGTATTTAACAGAGGACAATCGAATTTGTACTACCCAAAGTAGAGTGCCATTAGTGGGCTTTATCGATATGCCTAATATAAATGAAGAAAACATTTGTGACACAACATACATGGTAAAAAATATAGTTATAAAACCAAATGCAGTAGAGGAACATTCTGTATATGTCGAAATGGAAATTGAAATTCACTGTATAGCATATGAGGAAAAAGAGGTTCAAATAATTCGAGACATGTATTGTCCAGGAGAAAAAATGAAATTCAATCAAAATACGATTAATACAATTACAAACAAGCAATGTAAGAAAAATATTTGCAACATCAGAGAGAAAATAAATGTTCCAGAACTTGAAAATGGAAATATAGTTGATGTTGGAATAATGCCTGTCATAAATAAAGAAAACAACATGAATGACAAAATCATGATAGAAGGTGAACTCAATGTAAACTTGATTTTTACAGACAATTCAACAGTTGGAATAAAAACAAAACAGTTAAATATTCCATTTGAACAAACAATAAATGATGTAGGAACAGCCGATAACTGTAGAAATGATACAAGGATTGAAATAAATTCGCAAGAATTTTTAAATCAGTCAGGAATTTTGAGCGCAAATGTTAATTTAGAATTTGAGACTGATTCTTATCAAAATACAGCAATTCCAGTAATTAGTGACATTTCAATGGAAGATGAAGAAAACATGGAAGACTACAGTGTTGTAATTTATATGGTAAAATCAGGAGACACATTGTGGAAAATAGCAAAGAGATTTGGAAGCACTGTTGATGACATAGCACGAGTTAATGGAATGGAAAGACCAGATAGATTAAACATTGGAGAGAAAATATATATTCCTAAATATGTGCTGAAAAGAGCGAAAGAACCGATTATAATTTAAAAATCAGAGAGGATTATTGATGGCGAATGTAGGAAAGGTGTACACAAGAAAAAGATTCATATTTACTAATAAAAGTGGCGAAAACAAAAATAGATTTAGGCTAAAAGTCACTCAAAAAATGATAGGAAAAATTCTAATATTAATCTTAATAATTACAACAATATTGAAAATTACTTACAACTATGTAGAGCCCATATTTGCTACGATGTGTGAAGACAAGGTAAAATCTCTGGCCACAATAATCACAAACCAGCAGTCAACAATTGTGATGAACAAATATCAATATGACGAATTATATTCAATTGAAAGAGACAAAAGTGGCAATATATTGATGATAAAATCAAATATTGTTCCTATGAACAATCTGGTTTCAGACTTGACGGAAAACATTCAACATGAATTTGACAATATAGGAGACCCAGAAATTAGAATATCTCTTGGAAGCTTATCCGGAGTGTATTTTCTTTCTGGGTTTGGACCAGAGTTTCCTATTGATGTCGAGGTCACAGGTACTGTTGATGCTGAAATAAAAAGTGAATTTGTTTCACAAGGAATCAACCAAACTCTTCATAGAGTCTATGTTGACTTCGATTGCAAAATGAAAACAGTTACAGCTTTAAAAAATTACGAGCAGTCAGTTGTTAACAGAGTTATTCTTGCTGAACATGTTATAGTCGGAAATATTCCAGATAGCTATTGGCACAGGTGAGTGTGCACACGTGAGATCGCTTTTTTCTCGTGCAATTTTGCACACGTGAGATCGTTTTTTTTCCGTGCAATTTTAACTGAAATGTATTGCAATTCATTTAAAAGTATGATAAAATGGTAAACATAATTATTAGATATGGTGTATGGTGAAAGATTGATGCAAAAAAGAAAGGAGGAAATAGTGCCCAAATTTAGAAAAATGGGAAATTCAAAAATTTACCATATAATGATAAAAGGAATTGACGGTCAAAACATTTTTTATGATGATAAAGACAGAAGAAATTTCTTAAGAAAATTTTTAGAAAATAAAAAAGAATTTAATTATGCAGTTTATTCTTATTGTTTAATGACTAACCACGTTCACATGGTTATAAAATGTAAAGATGAATTTTTGTCAAAGTCGATGCAAAGTTTAATGATACGATATGTGCGTTATTTCAATAAAAAATATCAGAGAACAGGATCATTAGTTCAAAGCCGATTCAAAAGTAAATGTATTGAAAATCAAAAGTATTTTTTAGAAGTCTGTAGATATATCCATAGAAATCCAGAAAAAGCTGGAATTAAGAGAACTGATAAGTACGTGTGGAGTAGTTATCAAGAGTATATAAATGAAGCAAAAATAATAGACAAAGATGTTTTACTACATTATTATAATAACAATATTTTGGATTTTGTAAAGTACACAACTCAAATAGAAGACATCGAAGATTATGAAGATTATGCAGAATATGAAATTGTAGGAAAACTTACAGATGATCAATTGAAAAAGATAATTTTAGAAAAGTTCCAAATTCAAAAAGAAGAAGACATTGCAACATTTTTCAAAGAAATGAGTAAAAAAGAACTAGAAAAATATATAAAATCGATGAAAGAAATAAAAGGAACATACAAGACTCAAATTTCAAGAGTAATTAGAGTTAATAGAAGAATTGTCTCAAATATATGGGACAAGTAACGGAAAAAGTGCACCGAAAAAAAGCGATCTCAGGTGTGCAATTTTGCACGGAAAAAAAGCGAAATAAAATGTGCAAAAATAGCTTGTAAAAAATAAAATACTTTGATATAATTCAAATATCTGCACGGAAAAAAAGCGATCTCACGTGTGTATTGCACGGAAAAAAAGCGATCTCACGTGTGCAAACAAAAGAAGGAGATTTAAATGAAAATAACTGAAATACTAATAATAATTGTAAATGCATCAATATTTGTACTACCAGCAATCATGTTAATTGATAATTTAATAAATGGAAAATATAGAATATTGAATATATGTATGCTAACAAATATGTTTGCGTGGGTATACTTATCATATTTATGGAACATAAGAAATCCAGGATTTTGGATTAAATGCGATGCGAGAATACTAACGCTAATAGCAAGTATAATATTCATTGCAGCAGTAATAGCTTTTCTGTTACAAATAAAGCAGAAAAAAAGCAACAAAATACTTGTGATGATTGCAACAATATTTGTATTTTATATAATAATAACGAATGATACGACATATAAAGAAAGAACAAGAGTTGACATGGTTTCAGATAAGACATTAAGACAATATGTTCTAGAAGAACATGTACCATATCTTGCATTTTTAAGTATAGAAATAGAATTATTCATTAATTTGCTAAATAGTCACAAATCATATAAAGAGCTAAAAAAAGAATTTGAAAAAAATAAAGAAATGTGATATATAATATCTAGTTCAATAGTGATGGACGAAAAAAATATAGGAAGGATTGTAGAAAAATGGAAGTAAACGAAGAAAAAAGAAACAAATTTATGGAATATGCAGGAAAGAGAGTAAATAACGTAATGCATGATATTCAAATACTTGAGCCAATGGCAAGAAGTAATGCATATGACTTTACAAAGGAAGATGTTGAAGAAATGTTTAATGCAATGCAAGAAACACTTAATGATGCGAAAACCGAATTCAACAGAAGATTTGAAGAAAAAGCAAGAGTAGAGAAAAAAGTATTTTCATTTGGAACAACGAAAGTAACGGAAACTACTAACAATCAACTAGATGGAACAGAAGAATGCCAAGAACCAGAAGTAGGATTTGAAGAAATATAATACAGAATACAGAATGGACTTATTTTATAACTAAATAGGTCTATTTTTGTAATTGCACGGAAAAAAAGCGATCTCAGGTGTGCAAAATGTGACAAAATTGTAACATAAATGTAATATAATTGTTAAAGTAAAAATGTTGACAAACATAAAAATAGATAGTAAAATGAAATTAAATTGAAAATAGAAGTGAATTATGGGAAAGGAAGAAAAAATGAAGGGAAAAAGTAATAAAAATAAGAAAAAATCAGAAATGAACGCAATGTTTTTTGTAATATTATTAGCTTTGGTTATGTTTATAATATCCACATATGCATGGTTTTCAACACAAAAAAATGTATCAATCACAAATTTAACAGGTACTGTTGAGGTAGCAGAGGGATTGGAAATTTCGTTAGATGCTGAAAATTGGTCAAATGGATTAGTACTAGGTACTGAAGAGGGACAGTTAAGTATTATAGATGATGCATATTCAGGACATCATAACATATCACCTTCAGAAATGTTACCAGTATCAACATTAGGTTTGGTTACAGGTAACCAAACAGATTTGAAAATGCTAAGAGGAAAAATCACTAACTCAAAAGAATTAAGTGAAATAAAATCAATGATAGAGACAGAAACAGCTCCAGCAAGCTCTACATACCCAGGCTATTTTGCGTTTGATGTATTTTTAAAAAATTCATCAAAACAAGAAGTGACAGATGATATTTTACAATTAAACTATGATTCTTCATTAGAAATATTAGAAGCAGAAAAAAGTGCAACAGGATTACAAAACACAGCAAGAATAGCATTTGCAAAATATAACGGAAAATCTGATGTAATGGCAGATCAAGCTACAATTTTAAAAGAAACAGCAGGGATTGGAGTAGGGGCACCAAGTCCATATATAACAGATGTTGCAATATGGGAACCAAACTCAAGTGATCATGTTGAATATATTGTTCAAAACAACAATAAAATTACATGGTCAGCACAAGATGCTGGAAAATATGCAACAAAAGAATTGGCAAATGGAATGAGAGGTTTTGACCTTACAACACAAATGCCTACATATGCTTTAAAAGACAGTTCAATAGGAAAGAGTATAGCAGATATATATAAATGGGATGGAAGTGAATCTCAAATACAAAAACAAAATTCTTTACAAACAACTAAAAAGTCAGAAGAAGATTATACAATAAAAGAAGGAGTTCAAAATCTAGTAAGTGCAACAGATGGCACGCAAACATTTGGCATTGCACCAAATGCAATTTGCAGAATGAGAATTTACTTATGGCTAGAAGGTCAAGATGTTGATTGTATTAACTATGCATCACATGGTGGAGGAGTAAAAGTTAATATTGGTCTAGTTAAAGGATCAACAATTGGAGCAACAAGTGCTGAAACAGAATAAAATACAACATAGCAAGATGACAAGTCTTGCTATTTTTGAGGAAAAATGCACGAAAAAAAAGCGATCTCACGTGTGCATGTAATACAAATGTAACATAAATGTAACATAAAAAGGGTTGAGAATGAGTGGAAAATGATGTATAATTAATTAAATACTAAAGAATGGAGGTTAAAATGGCTGAAAAATTATTAAAAGAAACTAAAGATACTCAAACAAAGAGAAAAAAAACAAAAAAAGCTGCAGAAGAAGACGATATATATAAAATAGATTTAACGCTTGAAAGTCCTGAAAATGAAGATGATTTTAAGGCAAAAGACCTCGAATCTGAAGAAAAAGAAGAAAAAACAAAAGCGAAAAGAGGAAGAAAAAGCAAAAATGTAGTAAAAGTTGTTGAAGATGATGAAGAAGTTGATGAAATTTTTGGAAATATAAATAAATGGATTAATGAAGATGAAATTGAAGAAAATCTAGAAAAAGAAAAAGCAGAAAAAAAGGGCAGAAAAAAGAGTCTTACAAAAGTTGAAGATGGCATTAAAAGCAGCAAGACTACTGCAAAAAAAGAATGCAACAAAAAAACTACGACTAAGGCAACAACGAAAACGAGAACAAAAAACAAAAAAACAGATGAAACGGAATCAATACAAACAGAAAATGAACAACAAGGAGAAATAAAAATTCACACAGAAAATGACACAACTGAGTTGCAATTAAAACACAATGAATATAAAGTAGAGCTACAAAAATTAGAATACAATGTCTACACTCAAACAAGTGATAATTCATACATAATTGTAAGAAGTCCAAATTTAAGAATAGTATCAGGAAATGTATATTTGATGATAAAAAAACAAGAAGAAGAATATGAAATAACGACAAATCAGGATTTTAAAATAAATTATGTAATTGATAATTTAGAAAGAAAAGACAACGTGGTCAATTTCAAGCTCACAAACTTAGTTGAAATCATAGCAAATGAAAGCGGATTGATATTTGAAATTGACGAAGAAAAAGTCATAGAAAATAATCTAGAAGACAACCATACACTTGTTATATCAGAAGAAGATGGAAAAGTTTATTTGCCATATACAAAAGATGAAATAAAAAAAGACGTATCACAAAACAAGGGCGCCAAGATTTCTGAAATAATTGAAAATAAATATATATTACCGTTAGATAAATATAAAAATTCAATAAGAGCAAGATTTAGAGAAGGATACAATTTGATGTATCATAGAGAAGGAAAATCAAAAAGAAGTGCAATAATGCTTGGAATAGAATTGATGTTTGAAACTAATCTACATCCTGCAATAATATCAGCTTGTAAGAATCTAGAAGAACTTGATATTTATTTAGATTGCTTAGATGATAATGAACTTGAAAAATTCTCATGCTTTAAAATTATTTATAAAAGTTTGCCAACTTTGCGAAAAAAGGCTAAATATAGAGAAATATAAAATGAAATGTGTTGAACTCAAAATGAGAGCCGACACATTTTTTTGTTTTGCACGGAAAAAAAGCGATCTCACGTGTGCAAAAATGCACCGAAAAAAAGCGATCTCGCGTGTGCAAAAAATGCCATAAATTTCTTAGAAAAAAATGCCGAAAAACGTTGAAAAAAAGAGACCATTATGATATAAATATATAGAGAAAAAATAGAAGATTTGAGTCAAAAAAACGGAGGAAAATAATGTTAAAAAATAAACTAATAGCTAAAAGAATAAGAAACATATTTATACTAATTATGACAATAGCAATCATGATGGGCGCATATCATAATGTACGAAGGTCAAGGGCAGAGAAGGTAATAGAAATATCGTTGGAAGTCGCAGATAAAAATAATCAATTAGAGAAAGAAACAATCACAGTAGAGGCAACAGAAACAAGTGATGGAGTTTATCTATTAGAATTGCCAGAAATAGTAAATACAAAGATGATAACTAAATATTATAATTCTGAAGATGAAGAAATTGATTCAAGAACTATACAATTAACAGATAAAGAGATTGCAGAGAAGAAAGTTCAAGTGGCAACTGATTATGATACAAAAGAAGTTGAGAAGCTAGAAGTAAGTGGAGCAACAATAACAGTGGCTGAAAATGCAGAAAAAAAGATATTTTATAATAGAAAAATAACAAATGAAACAGGAGACATTATAGCAACTGGATATATGCCATTAGAGGCTCAACTAGAAACAAAAGATATAGATATAGGAACGTTAACAGACGTAAAACTTCCAAATGAAAGCCAATCAATGAAAAAAGCATTCACTGCAATAATAACTGAGAACAAAACTGAAAGTCATAATGGAGTTTCAAATCAAGCAGAAATACAAGAAGAAAACGCGAATACAAGTCAAAATAAGGCGCAAAATGAAATAGAAACACAAAGCCAGAGTGAAGCACAGAATCAAGCGAAAACACAAAGCCAGGATGAAGCACAAAGTGAATCAGAAGAAACGAAAGCAGTATATAATCCAAGTGAATATGGAGAAATTGTTGAAATCCAAGCCAAATATGAAGCTGAAAACAAAAATGAAAAAATAACAGTATATAGTTTAGATGAACAGAACCAATTGAAAGAATTAGAAACAACAGAACTAGAAACAGAGGAAGAGGGAACAGCAAAAACATATCAATTCCCTATGAACAATGAGGTAGGAGAAAATGAAGAAAAAACATATATAACAACAGCAGAACTAAGCGAAGATGCAACAATAGGAGATGAAACAGTAAATGATGAAACAAACATAGCAGATTCATCAACAAGCTATACAACCAGTGATGATACAAGTAATGGAGGAGACTTTGGAGAATCATCAACATCGCCAATAGTCGGAGAAGACCTAAACGCAGCATATGCAGGAGGAACATCAGGAATCATCAGCAAAGTAGTGAAACTGCAGCAACAAGTGGCTTCTTTGGAAACTCAAGCATACAAAGACAAAACATAGAAAATGTAACATTTACAAATCAATTAGTTCAAGATGACACACCTGTACATAGATGGGACGCTAGTAAAAACACAGGAAGCAGTCACAGTAGTTCTACAACAACGTGGAAAGACTTAAATGGAAGCATGAATGGAACTTTACATGGAGGAACATGGGGAACAGACTACTTACAATTTAACGGTACGAGTGATTGGTTAGCACTTGCAGCATATAATCCAACTCAACAAATAAGAATAGATACATGGGTAGCACCAGTATCAATACAATCAGGAGAAAGAGATATTATATCAAACTTTGAAGTCTCTGGTTATGGATTATATTTATTAAATGGAGTTCCAACATTTGATGTGTATAATGCAAGTACAAATGAATGGAAATCAGCTAAATCAAGTTCGGCATTAACAGCAGGACAAAAAGTACATTTACTGGCAACATATGATGGATTTAGTGTTTGTTTATATGTAAATGACAAATTAGTATCTAAAGTCGTATCAGAAGGAACAATAAAAGCACCTGAAAAAAGTACAATATTAGCAATGGGAGCAAACCCACAAGGAAACACAGTTTATACAAAATATGGATGCTTTGCAAATATAAGAATTTATTCAATGGCAATATATGACAAAGTATATAATACAAGTAGTTATGATGCTTCGGCCGCAACAAGTTCATACAGTAATACCACAAAAATCTGGAAAGATTTAACTGGACAACATGAAGGTGTAGTAACAGGAGGAACGTGGGGAGCAGATTACTTAAAATTTAATGGTACAAGTGACTGGGTAAATATAGGAGCTATAGATTTTACAACATATGGAAGCATAGAAACAAAAGTAACAATAAATCAAGTACAATCAAGTGAAAGAGATATAATAGGAAACTTTGAAAATGGTGGTATAGGAATATATTTAATGGATGGGTATCCTACATTTGATGCATGGAGTACAGGATCTAATGGATATGTATCAGTAAAATCACCAAATAAAGTCACGGCTGGAACGACGTATACATTTAAGGGAGTTGTCCGGAAATGGAACAATAAAGTTCTATGTAAATAATGCTTTAGTAGGGTCTGCTTCATTTTCTGGACAAATAGGAAAACCAGAAGCAGAAAAGAGTGGAACGGGCAGTGGTTCTTGGGGTGAACCAACTGTAATGGCAATGGGATGTAACCCAAAAGGAAATAGAGCAGATACTGGATGGAGAAATGGATGTTTTACCGCGATGAATTTATACAACTTAAAGATTTATAATCAAACAGGATGTGTAGCAAGCTATGAAGCTAAGAGAAATGTTGGAGCATTAAAAGATTTAACAGGTCATAATGATGGAAATGTAGTAGCAGAAGACTGGACAAATGAATATATACAATTGGACGGAAAAGACGATTGGATAAATTTAGGTAGTATGAGTTTCAGAACAAACCAAGTAACATTGGATTTAACAATGGAATTGGTTACACTACCATCAACGTATAAAACTCTTATGGGAAACCTTGAAGGTGGAGGTGTATCACTAGGACTTACAGAAGACTATAAACCGTATATGCAAATAAATATAGGAGGGTCATACGACAATGCGAAAGCAACAACAGCACTAAAAAAAGGGCAAAAAGTACATTTGCTGGGTTCGTATGATGGAACAACAATAAGATTATTTGTTGATGGCCAACTAGTTGCATCGAAAGTACATGCAGGAACACTAAACCCTGCAACTGGTAATACAGTAATGTCAATAGGAAGCAACCCATCAGGAAACTCTGGTGGAATAGAATTTACCAATATGAAGGTATATACAGCACATGTTTACAACAAGGCATATTGGGATGTATCAGAAAAAGGAGATAACTCAATACTAGCATGGTCTGTAAACAGTAATAGTAGTGGTGCTAAAAAGGTATATATAGCAAGTAAAGGAAATATATATGCAAACACAGATGCAAGTTATATGTTCTCAAATATAGGGGCATCATCAAATTGTACAGCGACAACAGCACTAACAAATTTAAACTTGCTAAAAACAGCAAATACAACAAATATGTATTCAATGTTTTGGAAAACAGGATATAATGCAATGACAAGCTTAGACTTAGGAACAAGTTTTAGTACAGCAAAAGCAACAAACCTGGAATATATGTTCCAAGAGTGTGGATATAAAGCAATGACGTCATTAAATCTGCGAGGAATAAATACTTCGGCAGCAACAAGTATGTATGCGATGTTTGATGGAACTGGATATACGGCAATGACAAGTTTAAATTTAGGAGCCAATTTTAGCACTGCAAATGTAACTAAAATGACAAGAATGTTTAAAAATTGCGGATATACTAAAATGACAACACTAACATTAGGTTCTAAATTTAATACAGCAAAAGTAACAGAAATGATCAGTATGTTTGAAGGAACAGGATATAAAGTGATGACATCTTTAAATTTGGAAGGCTCATTCGATACAAGCAAAGTAACAAATATGCAGGCAATGTTTAAAAATTGTGGATATACAGCAATGACAACACTAACTTTAGGCTCTAAATTTAATACAGCAAAAGTAACAAATATGCAAGAAATGTTTGCAAATACAGGATATACTAAAATGACAAAATTAGACTTGGGGGATATATTCTATACAACAGCAGCAACAAATATGACATCGATGTTTAATGCAACAGGATATACTGCAATGGGTGAATTAGACTTAGGACCAGCATTTACAAAAATAGCAGGAACATATTCAAATGTATTTACAAATACAGGAAAATCAGGATGTATAATTTATGCACCAGAAGCAATATATCAAAACAAAAATGCATTTAAATTAAATACAAGTTCAGGAACAACAATATCTTATACAAGAGGTTCGCTAAACTTAAGATATAAAACAGAATGGATAGTAGAATCAAAAAATGCAAATACATCAGCAAAAAATGTAACAATACAATTAAGAGGAAGAACAAATAATAATGCAACATCTGTATATAAGAGCAATGTAACAAGTACACTAACAAAAGATAATATAACAGTATACATAAATGGTGCAGAAGCATCAAGTATATCTAAATCATTAGGAACAGTAACAACAAGTAAAAATCCAACAACAGGATATAATGATGTATTAGTAACATTAACACTATCAGGATTTGAACAATCAGCACTACAATCAGGAAAAAACTACAAAGAGTGGAGTGGTGACATATCAATCCAAATAGCACAAGGAACATTGAAAGATTCATATGGAAATAAAAATACAGGACTAAATTCATCAGGAGCAAGAGTAAGAGAATCATTAGCAGGACCATTTGCAGACTTTATCGCACCAAATGTAGCATATAAATTTGCAGAATCTAATATAGATAAAACAAATAAAAGATTCACAATGGTATTTGATATAGTAGATAAATATTATAATGCATCAACATCAAAAACATTAGCAGTAACAGACTTAACTATAAAAATAGATGGAGCAGTTCCTGATTGGAAGAAGGTAACAAGAAATCTTACATCAGCAGACTTATCAAATACAGTAAATGGAGCAAGCAAAGTTGTAGGAAAAAGATACACATTAACATTATCTAATTTACAGCAAAGCACAATAGCGTCTGGTGCAAGTTATAAAGATTATAGTGGTGTTATAACAGTAGTAGTACCAGAAAAAAAGGTATATGATACTTCAGGAAGGTATAATCCAACAACAACAATAACCTCTGGTGTTAATATACCAACAAATAGCGGAACAGGAAAAGTAGTGGACGTTGTAGATCCATTCTGGCAGGTAAGTAATGTAAATATAGACCATAGTAAAAACCAAGTAACAATGACGATAAAAGGTACTGATAAGTACTATAGTGGAAATTCATTAACTAAAGATAAAATAACAGTATTAGTAGATGGAGAAACAGCAACAAGCGTAACAAAGACATTAAGTTCAGCAACCTCAATAACAAAAGGTGTGCAATATACATTAACCTTAACAACATGGCAACAGAGTTCAAAACAGTCAGGAAAATCATACTTAGAGTGGAGTGGTAATACAGTAATAAGAATAGCAGCAGGAACCTTGACAGATTCGAATGGAAACTCGAGCAAACAACAAGACTTCTCGATAGGATTGGTAGACTTTATAAAACCTACAATAACGAAACTTTCGGCAACTAAAGATGCAGCAAATAAAAAAGAAACAATAGTATTTGATGTAGATGACAAATACATTAATTCAACCATGATAAGTGCTGATAATATAAAAGTTTATATGAATGGTGTAGAAGCAACAAGCATAACTAAAAGTTTATCAAGAACTGTAAAAACTGGAACAGTAAATAAAGTATCAAAAACAGTTGGATACAAATATACACTGGTATTAACAAACTTTGAACAATCAACCTATCAGACAAATAAAGAATATAAAGAGTGGAGTGGTACAGTATCAATAAAAATTGTGGCAAATGCAACAAAAGATACGTCAAACAATGGAAATGTAGATACAACAATAACAGGAGATTTTGTTGACTTTATAAAACCACAATGGAGATTAGTTGGTTCACCTACAATAGACCATACAAATAATAGAGTTGTAATGACAATAAAAGGAACAGATAAATACTTTAAAGCAACCACATTAGCAACAAGCAATATAAAAGTATATGTTGATGGAACAGAAGCAACATCAGTAACAAAGAACTTAAGTGCGGCAACAGATGTAAAAGAAGGAAGTACAAAAGTTGGTGTACAATACACATTAACATTAACAGGTTGGGAACAAAGTTCAAAACAAAATGGAAAAAGTTATTTTGAATGGAGTGGTAATACAGTTGTAAAAATAGCAGCAGGAGTGCTAACAGATACTAGTTCAAATTCAAGTCCAGAAACATCATTTACAATAGGCCAAGTAGACTTTATAAAGCCAAAGATTGAAAAAGTATCATCAAGTAAATCTGGCGGAACAGAAACAATCACATTTAAAGTAATAGATAAATATTTCAATACAAGTGCCAAATTAACAAAAGATGATATAACAGTATTAGTAGACTCTGAAACAGCATCAAGTGTAAGTAAAACATTAAGTAATCCAACAGAAATAAAAGAAACAGTAAATGGAGCAAGTAAAGTAATAGGACATCAATATACAATGACACTAACAAATTTTGAAAAAACAAGGACAACAATTGACAGAAACAGAGAATACAGTGATTGGAGTGGTACAGTTGCCATAAAAGTTGCGGCTGGAAAAGTAAAAGATACATCAAATAATACAAATGCTGAAACAACGATAACAGGAGACTTTTTAGATGTTATAAAACCAAATGTAACATATCAATTTTCTGAGTCTAATATTGATAAGAATGGTAAAAGATTTACAATGGTATTTGATATAACAGACAAATACTATAATGCAAGTACATCAACAACATTGTCAGTTAATGATTTAACAATAAAAATAGATGGAGCAGTTCCAGATTGGAATAAGGTAACAAGAAACCTTACAGTAGCAGACTATTCAAACACAGTATATTACACAAGTAATGGAGCAATAAAACATGAGAGCAAGGTAATAGGAAAAAGATATACTTTAACACTATCAAATTTACAACAAAGTTCAATAGCGGCTAATGCAAGTTATAAAGATTACAGTGGTGTAGTAACAGTAGCAATTCCAGCAAATAAAGTAGCAGATACCACAGGAAATAAAAACAATGCAGTTACAATAACATCAGGTGTTAATATACCAACAAATAGTGGAACAGGAAAAGTAGTAGACGTTGTAGACCCATTCTGGCAAGTAAGTAATGTAAATATAAATCACAGCACCAACCAAGTAACAATGACAATAAAAGGTACTGATAAATATTATAAAGCAAGTACATTAAGCAGAGATAATATAACAGTATTAGTTGATGGAGAAACAGCAACAAGTGTAACAAAGACATTAAGTTCAGCAACATCAATAACAAATGGAGTGCAATATACATTAACATTAACTACTTGGCAGCAAAGTTCAAAACAATCAGGAAAGAGTTATTTAGAATGGAGTGGTAATACAGTAATAAGGATTGCAGCAGGAACCATGACAGATACGAATGGAAACTCAAGTAAACAGCAAGATTTCTCGATAGGACTGGTAGACTTTATAAAACCCGTAATAGAAAAAGTATCATCAACAAAAGGAACAAATAATGAAACAATAGTATTTGATGTAAATGACAAATATATAAGTACAAAACTATCAAAAAACAATATAACAACACTGATAAATGGAGAAGTAGCAGATGTAACTACAACAATAACATCAATTTCTGATATAAAAGGAACAGGAAAACATAGTGAAAAAACAGTAGGGCACAGATATACAGTAGTGATATCAGATTTCAATAAAGGTAGAAAAAATGGCAGAAAATACAGTGATTGGAGTGGAACAGTATCATTAAGAATTGCGGCAGATGCAGTACAAGATACATCACAAAACAAAAATAATGCAACCACAATAACAGGAGATTTTGTAGACTTTATCAAACCAGAATTTACATATGTATATTCAAGTGGAAATATAGACCATACAAATAAAACCTTAACAGTAGATTTTACAGTATCAGATAGATACTTTAGTTCTTCAACATTAACATCAAATGCGGCTAATGTAACTGTAAAATTGATTGATAAAAATATTAATATATCAGGTTTAACAAAAACTATAACAAAATTATCTGATTATTCAGACGGTTCAAGAGGAAAAGTTGGAGAAAATTATAGATTAACGATAGGAAATATTCAAAGAACAACTGAGACAGATGGATTAAGAGATTACAGTGGACCAATGAGCATAACATTTCCAGCAAATATGGTAAAAGATACTTCTGGAAATGCAAATGATGCTAAAACAATAACAATAGGGGTAAATGACCCAGGTACAGGAAGTCAACAAGTAGTTGATGTTGTATCACCAGTATGGTCAGTAGCAAGTGCAGATGTAAATACAGGAATTGTAAAAATAAGAGTAAAAGACAAATACTTATTAAAAACAGGAACAGCGAATACTGCACTACAACTAACAACAAGTGAAATAGCAGTACTTGTAAATGGAACTGAATCAACTCAAGTAACAAAAACAATTACATCAGGCCCAACATTAGTAGCCTCAGGCTCAAATGGATATGATACAACATATGAGTATACAATTAAGATAGGAAACATAGCACAGACAACAACAAATTATATAGAATTTACACCAAAAGAAACTGTAGTTGGTGGAAAAGCAAAATACAGAGATGAAAATGGAGGAAATATTACATTAAGAATAAAAGCAGGAGCAGTACAAGATGCATTTACAAATACAAATGCACAGCAAGATTTGTATGTGGGAAATGTAGACAACACAGGTCCAGAAGTATATGACATCCAAAAAACAATTGCAGCAAATGGAGACGAAACCTTTGTATTCAATATAACAGATAAAAACTATGATTCATCAAAAGTAGTTGCTTTAAATGAATTAAATATTACAATAGATGGAGCACAATTCAGTAGTGCTGTACAAAAGAATCTAACATTTCAAACACTTACAGATAGTGCAACAAATAAAGTTTTAGGACATCAATATACATTAAAATTAACAAATATGAAAGAATCTACTTCATCATTTGCAAGTGCAGTAACAGCAACAACTAATAGAAGAGTTTATAGAGAATACAGTGGTACAATAAGAATTGTAATAAATTCAAATGCAGCAAGAGACTTAAAAGGAAATACATTAAATACAGCAACAACAACGATAACAAGCTTTAATGATAAATTAGCACCAGAAGTAGTATATATATGGTCAAACTCAGTAATAAATAAGAATTCCAAAACATTTACAATGATATTTGATATAACAGATAAATACTATTCTTCTGCAAGCTTAGCAATCGGAGATTTAACAATAAAAATAGGTGGAAAGACACCAAATTGGAGTTCAAACGAAGTAGGACGTTCACTAAGTGTATCAGATATTCCAAATGCAGCAGGAAAAGGTAAGAGATATACATTAACATTATCAAATCTACAAAAACTACAAATAAAGAGTGGAGATAAGTATTTAGATTATAGTGGTGTTGTAACAGTAGCAATACCAGCAAATAAAGTAAAAGATACTTCAGGACAAGGAAATGTGGCAACAACCTTAACTTCTGGAATAACAATTCCAGGTGGAACAGGTTCACAAGAAGTTGTGGATGTTGTAGAGCCATATGTTCAAAAAATGAGCAGTACAGTAAATGCAGTAGCAAAAACAGCCTCAATAACAGTAAGAATATCAGATAGATATTTTAATAAGAGTACATTGACAAAAGATACAATAAAAGTTTATATAAATGGAACCGAAAACACAGCAGTAAAAACAGGATGGTCAACATCAGAAGAAACTGAGACAAGAACAGAAAAAGGCACAACTTCAACAGTTCATGTTGCAACAAATTATACTTTGAACATGTCAGGCTTTGCTTCTAATATTAATCAGATTAAAGTTGTAGTTCCAGCAAATGTAGTAAAAGATACTTCTGAAAATGGAAACAAACAGACAGAGTATATTATTTATAATGTGTTGAGAAAGCAGGATGATAGGGATGAAGATGATACAGCACCATTCCTTGGAAATGCAACTGTACCAAGAAAAGATATAGATAATGTAACATTTGTATCTAGTACAGCTGGAAAAAATTCAACAGCATGGGATGTTTCAGCACAAGGCGATAGCTCTATACTTGCATGGTATACTAAAAATACAAATGGAACATTTAAAGTTTATGTGGGTAGCGATTATGAGATGTTTGGTAACACAGATTCAAGCTACTTGTTTAGAAGTGTTGGATTATCAGAAAACTGTACATCAACAGAAACTATTACGAATATCAATTTGTTAAATGTAAGTAGTGTAACAAATATGTATCGTATGTTTGAATTAACTGGAAACCAGGCAATGACAAAGTTAGATTTAGGAGATAACTTTAATACAAGTAATGTAACTGATATGGGATCAATGTTTTCTGGTACAGGCGGAAATGTTATGACAACTTTAAATTTAGGACCAAACTTTAACACTTCAAAAGTAAGCAATATGGGATTTATGTTTAATTGGACGGGACATATCAAAATGACAAGTTTGAACTTAGAAAATAATTTTGATACAAGTAATGTGCAATGGATGGGATATATGTTTTATGCTACAGGATATGATTCAATGACAACATTAAATCTAGGAACTAAGTTTAACACAAGTAAAGTAACGGATATGTCATATATGTTTTATGATTGTGGCTATAGTGCACTAACTTCTTTAGACTTAGGAAGCAAATTTAACACAAGCAAAGTAACGGATATGTCATATATGTTTTATGAATGTGGTTATAATGCACTAACTTCTTTAGACTTAGGAAGTAATTTTGATACAAGTAGTGTAACTAATATGTCATATATGTTCGTACAAACAGGCTATATGGCAATGACAAGTTTGAATTTGGGTGACAAATTCGATACAAGTAATGTAACTAATATGTTGAAAATGTTTTATATGACAGGGCACGATACTCTTACTGAATTGGACTTAGGTGACAAATTTAATACAAGTAAAGTAACAAATATGGCATATATGTTTACTTGGATAGGAAGATTAAAGACATTGAATTTAGGAGATAATTTTGACACAAGTAATGTAACAGATATGAATGGAATGTTCTGGGGAACAGGATATTTTCAAATGACAAACTTTAGTTTAGGAAATAAATTTAATACAAAAAATGTACAAGATATGTCATATATGTTTTATGATTTTGCAAATAATATAACTTCACTAGATTTAGGAGACCAGTTTTATACTACAAATGCAACGAATATGATATTCATGTTCTTTAACTGTGGCGCAGGAAAAATGACTTCATTGGATTTAGGTCCAGCATTTACTAAAATACCGGATGGAACAGCAATGAATTATGATCATGCAGAAACACTTGAAGCATATTACCAAATGTTTGAAGGTACTGGAAAAACAGGCTCAATAGTAATCCACGCCCCAGAATCAATCTTCCAAGACAAAAACAACTTCAAGCTAAACACAAATGCGAATACGGCAGATACAAACTCAATAATAAACTACACAAGAGGAACAATAAATCCAAAATACAGAACAGAATGGAAAAAAGAAAGTGCAACATTAGATACAACAAACAAAAACATCAAAATAACATTAAGAGGAACAACAAACACAGCGATAGCAGTAGACCAATATAAAAGTGATGTAACAAGCAGTTTAACAAAATCAAACATCAAAGTATATATAGATGGAGTAAATGCAACAGAATCATTAAACAAATTAAATGCAATTTCACTAGGAAATGCAACACAAACAACAGAAAACTCAAGAACAGGAGCAAAAGATGTATTACAAGTTGTAACATTATCAAACTTAGAAGAAGCAGCAAGACAAAGTGGAAAGAGTTACAAAGAGTGGAGTGGTAACATCAGATTAGAGATAGACCAAAAAACATTAACAGACACAAAATATGGCAACAAAAACATGGCAGTAACATCAACAGGAGCAAGAGCAAATCATACATTTGCAGATGGAACAGTGCAGAACAATACAGCAGATAAAATGTTTGCAGACTATATCAAACCAGAAATCACATACACATATGTAGATTCAGACATAAATCACACAAACAAAACATTAACAGCAGAATTCATATTAACAGATAAATATTATAAACAAGGATTTACAGCAACAAATGGAAAATATGATGCAAGCTCAATAATAGTGGGAATCGATAGTTATGATAAAACAGCATTAAATAAGGCGATTACAAAAACACTAACAAAAGTAGAAGACATAACAGACACTGTAAATGGAGTTGCAAATAAAAAAGTTGGTGAAAAATATAGATTAGTAATAGGAAACTTAGAACAAAAAGGTCAAGATGGAATTGGTGATGGTTACACATATAGTGGATATATGTCACTAACATTCCCAGAAGGAACAGCAGTTGATAACTCAGGAAACAAGAGCCCAGCAACAACAGTTTCAATAGGAAAAAATTATCCAGGTGGCTCAGATAGCAATAAAAAAATAGTCGATGTAGTAGATCCAGTATGGGAAAAAGGTAATATAAACATCGAAACAGGAGTAGTAAAATTAAGAGTAAAAGACAAATATTTGGTAAAAGCAGACAGCAAATTTAACTTGACCAAAGACAAAATAAAAATAATAGTAAATAACAAAGAATCAACTGCAATAGTAAAAACACTAACAGGACCAGTAGAGATAAAGGCAAACGAAGAATATGAATACACTTTAACATTATCAAATATATCACCAACAGATGCAGGATATACAGAATTCACACCAAAGAATCCAATAGTAGGAGGAACTGCAAAATACAAAAACGAAAATGGTGGAAAAATAGCATTAAAAATTGCAGCAGGAACAGTAACAGACAAATATGGAAACTCAACAAAAGAGCAAACCATTGACATAGGTATGTTTGATGGAACAGGACCAGCAATTTATTATGTACAAAAAACAGGAACAATAGTATTAAATAAAGAAACTGTAATATTCAATGTAACAGATAAAAACTATAATCCAACAAATCCAATAACAGTAGACGAAATGACAGTAACAATAGATGGAAAAACTATTGATTCGAAGAATCTATCAATTACAAAAGCAACAGAAATAATTACAAATGTTGATGGTAAAACAGATGTAGTAGTTGGACACCAATATACTTTGGAAATATTAAACATTATAGAAACTGATCAAGAATTTGTAAAAGCAAATAGAAAGTATAGAGAATTGAGTGGAGCTCTAAAAATTCAAATTAATGAAGATGCAGCTGAGGATTTAAAGGGTAATACACTTGATACTGATACTACAACTATAACTGACTATTCAGATATTGTAAGACCAGAAGTAATTTATAGATATTCAACTTCAGATATTAATTACACAGATAAAACATTTACAATGACATTTGATATTGTTGATAAATACTACGATACTACAAAACCAATATCATTATCATTAAATGACTTAACAATTAAAGTTGACGGAGTAGTTCCAGATTGGACTAAAGTAACAAGAGGATTTAGTTCAGAAGATATAGAAGATAATATTGATGGAAAAAATAATACGATAATTGGAAAACATTATACATTAACATTATCAGGGCTAGAGCAAACTGTAAGAAAAACAGGAGCAAACTATGCCGACTATAGTGGCGTTGTAACAGTTTCAATTCCAGCTAACAAAATGGTAGATAAAACTACAGGCAATGGAAATCTTGCTACAACATTAAGCTCAGGAGTATCTATACCAAATGGAAGTATTGGAATGATAGGACTTCCTAAAGGTAAAACAGTAATGGCTATGGGAGCAAATCCTCGTAGAAATAATCCATATGATGGATATTCTAAAATGAAAGCATATTCAATGAAGATTTCTAATGAAAATGGAGTAATAAGCAGTTTTGATGCAACAAACAATACAGGAAGTGGACATAGTAATTCTGCTACAACATGGAAAGACTTAACAGGAAGCCACAATGGAACATTAAATGGACCAACATGGGGAACAGACTATTTACAATTTGATGGTGTAGATGATTGGGTAAATTTCGGACAAATCGATTCACAAAATCAAGTAACAGTAGAAGCAACTATATCTTTTGAACAGATAAAAAATGGGGAAGCAGATATTGTTGGAAACTGGGAATTTGGTGGATATGGAATATATGCAAGTAACGGAGTGCCGGTATTTTCATTATATAGTAAAGAAATGGATAGATATGTTGAAGTTTCTGCACCAAATGCAATGACAGCTGGGCAAAAAACAAAGCTAAAAGGTGTATATGATGGAACTAATATGTACTTATATGTAGATGACAAATTAGTAGCACAAACATCAAATGAAGGAACATCAGCGACAGTAGTAGATGTAGTTGATCCATTAGTAGAGAAAACAAGTTCATCAGCACATGCAATAAATCAAACAGCAACATTGAAATTTAAAGTAACAGATAAATACTTTAAAGAAAGTACAATAACAGAAAATAACATCAGAGTATTGGTAAATGGAACAGAAACAACAAATGGAATAACAAAAACATTAACAAGCACAGCATTAACAGAAGATAGAGTATCAGGAGAGACAACAACAAGTGTACAATATGGAGTTGAGTATACATTAACAGTAAAAGGTTTTGCGACAGATGCAAATCAAGTTAAAATTCAAGTTCCAGCAGATCGTGTAACTGATAATTTTGGAAATGGTAATAAAGTTACAGATATGATTGTTTATAATGTATTGAAACCAACATATACTGGAACATATGCAGATCAAGAATCAAGTACAACAGCAGCATTCTTAGGAAATGCATCAATACAAAGACAGAACATTGACAATATAACATTTGTAAATAATATTCCAGCAAATGTTGGATATGATGAAACAACAAAAAAATATAAAAATGCAACAACTTGGGATGTTTCAGCACAACAAGATAAGTCAATTTTAGCTTGGTATACAACAAATGCAAATGGAAGCTTAAAAGTTTACATTGGTAGTGATGATGAAATATTTGCAAATCAATATTCAACAGATTTATTTGCTTATATAGGAAGTTCAAATAAATGTACATCAACAGAAACAATAACTAATATTGATTTATTAAATGTTACAAGTGTAATAAGTATGGACAGAATGTTCCGTTGTACAGGATATAATGCAATGACTGAATTAGACTTAGGAAGCAAATTTGACACAAGTAATGTATGGAATATGTGGGCAATGTTTGATGGTACTGGATATAATGCAATGACAACATTGAATTTAGGTGAAAACTTTAATACAAGCAAAGTTACTTATATGACCTGGATGTTTAAGGGGTGTGGATATACAGCAATGAAAACTTTAAATTTAGGTGCAAACTT
>MNRR01000045.1:409-20852 GCA_001916055.1 Clostridium sp. 28_12 | reverse complement strand
GAAATAAAGCAATGACAACATTAAATTTGGGTAATAATTTTGACACAAGTAATGTAACTAAAATGAGGTATATGTTTGCTAATACAGGATATAATGCAATGACTAAATTAGACTTAGGAGACAAATTTGATACAAGTAATGTAACTGATATGTATAGAATGTTTAGAGGTTGTGGATATCTAGCAATGACAAGTTTAAATTTGGGAAATAAATTTAATACATCTAAAGTAACTGATATGAATGAAATGTTTTTTTACTGTGGATACAAGGCAATGACAAGCTTAGACTTAGGAGATTTATTCTATACAACAAATGTAACAGATATGTATAAAATGTTCTATCAGTGTGGAGCTACAGCAATGACATCATTAGATTTAGGTGTTGCATTTACAAAAATACCAAATAAAAAAATAACAAAACAATCATCAGATTATGAATATTTGGAAGATGACAAAGTAACTAGTTACAATGCTTATGATGATATGTTCACTGGTACTGGTAAATCAGGAGCAGTGATATATACACCAGAATCAATATACAAAAACAGAACATCATTCAAAGCAAATAGTACAGACACAATAACAGCAGCAGGAACAATAGCAGTATCAGAAGGAAGAACAGCAAATCCAATATATAAACCAGAATGGACAAAAGTATCATCAGCATTAAAACCAAATGCAACAGCTCCAACATCATTAGAAGTAACAGTAAAAGGAAATGCAAAGAAATCTCAAACAATAAATGGAGTAAACATTAACTACAACAGTAATGTAACATCAAAATTAAGTCCAGAAGATATAACAGTATATATTGATGGTGTGCAAGATGGAGATAGAAATGGAAATGGTGTAATAGATACTGGAGAAACACCAGTAATAAATATATCAGTAACACCAGGAACATTATCAAATACAGCAGAAGTAACATACAAAATAACATTATCAAACTTTGAAGAAGCAGCAAGACAAAGTGGAAAAAGTTACAAAGAATGGAGTGGAAATATATCAATAAAGATAGGAGGAAGAGAAGAAGCAACAAGTACATATACAACAAAATCTTTAGTAGATAGTTATGGAAACCAAAGCATGTCAGCAACAGATGAAACTGGAACTTGGGTAAATGTATTACATAAAGATGCAGATGTAGACAAAAACACAAATGGAAAAATGTTTACAGACTTTATAAAACCAGAATTCACATACAGATCAATAACAGATACCAATATAGTACATGGAACAGGTAGAAAAGTTGAAGTAATGTTTGATGTAACAGATAAATATTTTGAAAGTACAACATTATCAAATTTAAATGCAAGTCAAATAACAATAGGAATGGACGACTATGATGAAACAGAGTTAAATAAAGCTATCACAAAGAAACTAGAAAAAGTAGGAACAATTACAGACACAGTAAATGGAGTATCAAATGTCACAGTTGGTGAAAGATATAAATTAACAATAACTGGTCTAGAGCAACAAAATGAAAAAGGACTAAGTGATGGATATACATACAGTGGATACATGAGTCTGAAATTTGCAAAAGGAACAATCAAAGATAAATCAGGAAACTTAAGTGATGCAACAACAATCACAATAGGCAAAAATGAACCAGGAGGTTCAGACACAGATAAAACTGTTGTAGATATAGTTGATCCAGTATGGACATTAGGTGATGTTGATACAAATGATGGAACAATCAAACTAAGAGTAAAAGACAAATTCTTGATAAAAGATAGGAGCAAATTTGAATTAACAACAGATAAAATCACAATATATGCAGATGATGTAGTTTCTACAGAAATAGAGAAACAAATATCAGGTCCAGTAGAGATAAGAGCAAATGAAGAATATGAATACACCCTAACATTACTAAATATAAAACCAGACGGAGATGAATATGAGGAATTTACACCAAAAAATCCAATTGTTGGAGGAACTGCAAAATATAAAAAAGAAAATGGTGGAGACATTAAGATAAAAATTACAGCAGGAGCAGTAACAGATGCATATGGAAATAAGACAAAAGAACAGATAATAGACCCAGGAAACATTGATGGAACAGGTCCAGAGGTATATGACATCCAGAAGACAAAAGATGCAACAAACAATAAAGAGATTCAACAGACCTAGTAACAATTGATGAATTAACTGTTTGGCTAGATGGAAAACAAGTTGATATTGATGGTGAAATAACTAAGAAGTTCATTACAAATCCAGTTGCAAAAATAGGTACACCAGTTGAAATTATAACAACTGTAAATGGCCAAGAAAGAGTTGTAGGACATCAATATACTCTAGAAATAGGAAGTATTGTTGAGACTAATGCAGAATTTGTAGCGTCAAACCGCAAATATAGAGAACTAAGTGGAACTCTAGAAATTAAAATTGCAACAGATGCTGCAAAAGACAAGAAAGGAAACAAGATAAATCCAGATACTGCAACAATTACAGACTTTAATGATATGATAAAACCAGAAGTAATTTACAAATATGCAACATCAAATATAGACAAAACAAACAAGATATTCAAGATGGAATTTGATTTAGTTGATAAATATTGTAAAACAATAAACAATATTGCTGTAACAGATTTAACAATCCAAATTGATGGAAAAGTTCCAGATTGGACAAAAGTTACTAGAAATCTTGAGGTTTCGGACATTAAAGAACCAGTAAATGGAACAAATAAACTTATTGGAAGACATTACACATTAACACTATCAAACTTAGAACAACTTCAAGTTAAATCTGGCGATAATTACCTAGATTATAGTGGTGTAATTACAGTGGCAATTCCAGCTAATAAGATGCAAGATACAACAGGTAACCAAAATGTAACAACAACAATTACATCAGGTGTAAGCATTCCAGCAGGAACAGGCTCAGATACAATAGTTGATGTGGTTGACCCATTAATCGAAAAGATTAGTTCAACTGTTGATGCACCAACTAAAACAGCAACACTAAACTTCAAAGTTACAGATAAATATTTTGCGTCAAGTGATTTAGCAAATGGTAATATTGAAATTTTGGTAAACGGAGCTAAAAATACCACAGTTGCTGCAAACAACGCTTTAACTGTAGTTAAGAATTTAACAGAGCCAAGAACTGTTGACGGAAAGACTGTTCAAGTTCAATATGGTATAGAGTATTCATTAAAGATTTCAGGCTTCGACGCTAATGCTAACCAAATTAAGGTTAGATTCCCTACAAAACATGTTAAGGATAAATCTGGAAATGTTAACAAGCAGACTGATATTATGATTTATAATGTGCTAAGGAGTGCAGCAACAGAAACAGAGGTTACAAGCCCATTCTTAGGCAATACAAAAGTTCAAAGACAAAATGTTGATAATGTAACTTTCATGAACAATATTCCAGATAGTGTTATGGACAAATCAAAAAATACTTTCAAGAATACTAATGCTTGGGATGCTTCAGCTATGCAAGATAAGTCTATAATTGCTTGGTATAATTCTAATGAGGTTAAAAATGGTACTTATAAGGTTTATATCGGTAGTGATACAGAAATCTTTGGAAATACAGATTCAACTAACTTATTCCAATATGTAGGAGAGAATACAGTATGTACAGCAACAAAGACTATTACTAATTTGAATTTGTTGAATGTAAGTAGTGTAACAAATATGCAGGCTATGTTCAGACATACTGGATATAATGCAATGACTGAATTAGATTTAGGAAGTAATTTTGACACAAGTAATGTAAGTTCTATGTATGCTATGTTCGGAGAAACAGGATATAAAGCTATGAAAACATTAAATTTAGGCAGTAAGTTTAATACATCTAAGGTTACAGACATGACTTGGATGTTTGCAAATACAGGATATAAAGCTATGACAAAATTAGATTTAGGAAGTAATTTTGACACAAGTAATGTAAGTTCTATGTATGGTATGTTCAGCGGAACAGGATATACAGCAATGACAAGCTTAAACTTAGGAAACAAATTTAATACGGCTAAAGTAACCAATATGGAAATAATGTTCTTAGAATGTGGATATACAGCGATGGCAAGTCTGAACCTAGGAAGTAATTTTGATACAAGTAAAGTAACACATATGTCAGGTATGTTCGAAAGAACAGGATATACAGCCATGACAAGTTTGAACTTAGGAGCAAACTTTGACACAAGTAAAGTAACAAATATGTCAAACATGTTTAATTCAACAGGGTATGCAAAAATGGCATCATTAGACTTAAAAGCTAAATTCAACACAAGTAAAGTAACAAACATGTCAGGAATGTTCGCATCAACAGGACATGAATTGATGACAACTTTAGACTTAGGAGCAAACTTTGATACAAGTTCGGTAACAGACATGTCAAGCATGTTTGAAGCAACTGGATATAAGAAAATGACAACACTAAATCTAAGAGAGAAATTCAATACAAGCAAAGTAACAAACATGGCAAAAATGTTCAAAAATGCAGGCTTTACAGCCATGACAAGCCTAGACTTAGGAAATACATTCTATACAACAGCTGCAACAGATACAAGCGAAATGTTTAACAACACAGGAGCAACAGCGATGACAATACTAGACTTAGGTCCAGCATTTGACAGAATACCAGATACAAACACAGACATGTTTAAGAACACAGGAACAGCAGCACTTGTAGTATATGCACCAGAGTCAATTTACTCAAATGTAACAACATTTATAGCTAATAGAACAAGAAACTAATAGCAAAAATCAAAGAAGCGAGACGCACTATGCGCCTCGTTTTTTTTGCACCGATTATCTCGCTTTTTTTTCGTGCATTGCACCGATTATCTCGCTTTTTTTTGTGCATTGCACCGATTATCTCGCTTTTTTTCTGTGCATTGCACCGAAAAAAAGCGATCTCACGTGTGCCACGTGTGCAAAAAATCCAAAACAGCTCTTGCCAAATAGATTAAAATGTGTTAAAGTATAAGTGTGCATAATTTAAAGTACAGAGACAACTTAGTAAAAACAGAAATAAATTTTTGATTTTATTCAATAGTTTAATTCACATGAAAAAATCAGTATTTAGAAAATATTATAAAGAACGGAGAGTGATGCCTATGCGCCTTTATTAAACATGCTTTAAATAAAAATACTTAGAAAAAATAGCATAAATCGATAGGATGAGTTTTAGAATAGAAATAAATCCAGAACTAAAGATGAAAAGCGATATAATGTTTAAAGCATTTTATGGCAGAAAAGAAAATGAGGAATTTTTACAAGATTTTCTAGAAGCTGTGTTAGAAGAAAAAATAAAAATAAAAAAAGTAATGCATGATGTAAGGTTGGAACAATTGGCAAAGGAACAAAAATTTGGAATACTAGACTTGGGAGTAGAACTAGAAGATGTAGAATTTATAAATGTAGAAATACAAATAAAAAACTATAAAAATATAGAGAAAAGAACAACATTTTATGCATGCAAAAAATTAATAGAACAATTAGGACCAGGAGAAGATTATAGACAATTAAAACCAACAATAATAATAGCAATATTAGATTATTCATTTATAAAATTACCTGAATATATTACAGAAACAGTAAGAGTAGTAAAAGAACATAGAGAATATGAGATAAATAATGATGTAAAATATTATTATATAGAATTAGAAAAATTTAGAAACCAAAATCCAGATATGACAAAACGAATAAACCAATGGAGCGCGTTTCTGGACATGGAGAGGGGGGACTTGTTAGAAATGGCATGTAAGGAAAATGATAAAGTAAAAAGAGCAGTTGAGAACTATGAAGTTTTAACAGGTGATGAAGAAGTTAAAAGATTGGCAGAAATTAGACTAATGTCAAAACTAGAAGAACGTTCAGCACTTGATTGTGCAAGAGAAGAGGGGATTGAAGAAGGCAAAAGAAAAGGGAGAGAGGAAGGTAAAAAAGAAGGAATCAAAGAGGTAGCAAAAGCATTAAAAGAAAGAAATGAGCCAATAGAGAAAATATCAGAAATAACAGGATTAAGTAAGGAGGAAATAGAGAAAATATAAATAAAATTTAAGTAAGTTTGAATTTGACAAATTCAAACTTATTTTTTTTGCACCGATTATCTCGCTTTTTTTTCGTGCATTGCACCGAAAAAAAGCGATCTCGCGTGTGCAAAAATGCACCGAAAAAAAGCGATCTCGCGTGTGCAAAAATGCACCGAAAAAAAGCGATCTCACGTGTGTCGCGTGTGCAAAAAATGCCATAAATTTCTTTGAAAAAAATGCTGAAAAACGTTGAAAAAAAGAGGACATTATGATATAAAATAGGTAGAGATATAAGATAGAGGATTTGAGTCAAAAAACGGAGGAAAAGAATGTTAAAAAAGAGAAAAAAAGTAAAGATTATAATGACGATAATAGCACTAATATTGGCGTTAGGTCTTTTTATAAATTGTCAGAAAATAGATATAAATAAAGAAACATATGCACCAATGATGAACTTGGCAACAGCGGAAGAAATCAGATTAGCAGCGACGACAATAGGACTAGAACATGGAACAATAAATCCGATATATAGGCCAAAATGGGAAAAAATATCAAGCTCAATAGACACAACAAACAAGACGTTAACAGTAAAGGTAAAAGGATACGCATATGAAAATCAGACATTAAATGCAAATGCCAAGATAGATTATGCAAGTGATGTAGAGAGTACATTAAGTTCAGAAAATATTACGGTATTTTTTGACGGAGTAAAAGTTACGAGCAAGACGAATCCAAAGATAACGGTTGCAAATAAAACAGTTACTCACAATGCTGTATCAAACAAAGATGAAGTAACATATGATATAATATTGGCGAATTTGGAAGAAACGGCAAGACAAGCAGGAAAACAATATAAAGAGTGGTCAGGAAACATAGCATTAAAAATTGGAGGTAGAGGGGAGAGCGAAACTACTTACAATGCAAATGTTTTAACAGACCAATATAAAAATCAAAACATGATGGAATTAGACGGCAAAGATTCATCTTGGATAGATGTTAAGATTGAGGATGCAAAAACAGATAAAAATGCTTCAGGTACGATGTTCGCAGATTACATTAAGCCTGAATTTACATATGTATATTCAAATGGAAACATAAATTTAACGAATAAAACACTAACAGTAGATTTTTCAGTAGTTGACAAATATTTTGCAAGCACAACATTAAGTGCACAAAATGCGACTGATGGAATCAAGGTAAGTTTGACAGATACAAATCCAGCAAGTCAAATACCAGATGCGAAGATAACTAAAGAATTAACCAAAGTAAGTGATGTAACAGAAAAGAGAGATGGAGTAGACGTAAAAATAGGAGAAAAATACAGATTGGTAATAAAAGGTTTGCAACAGCAGACAGCAGATGGAAAATATAGAGATTATAGTGGACCAATGAGCATATCTATTCCAGCAGGAGTTGCAACAGATAAATCTGGAAATAAAAGTATAGCAACAACATTTTCAATAGGAGTAAACGAGCCTGGTGGTTCAAGTGATAACCAAAAAATAGTTGATGTGGTTGACCCATTATGGAAAACAGAAAATATTAATATAGACCACACAAATAAAGTGGTAACATTAGATTTAGTTGGAACTGATAAATATTATGCAAGCAACAGTCTAACAACAAATAGTATCAAGGTAATAATAGATGGTGAAGAAGTTACTACAACAGCAAATGTAAAAAAATCTTTAAGTGCAGCAACACCATTAACAGAAACTAGAAATGGTGCAAGTGTACAATATGGTGTTAGATATACATTAACATTATCAGATTGGGAAGAAGCCACAAAACAAACAGGAAAACAATTCTTTGAATGGAGTGGTACAACTAAAATTCAAGTAGCAGCTGGAACGATCACTGACCAATATACTAACAAGAGTCAAAAGCAAGAATTTACACTAGGACATGTAGACTTTATAAAACCGAAAATTGAAAAAGTATCTTTTGCAAAAGATTCAACAGCAAAAACAGAAACGATAATATTTAATGTAATAGACAAATACTTAGATGTAAGTGACAAAGTAACAACAGATGAAATATCAGTATATGTAGATGGTGAGCTAGTACCAAGTTCACAAATAACTAGAACATTGACAAAAATATCAGATTTAACAGGAACTGTTAATGAAACAACAAAAGTAATTGGACATCAATACAAATTAGTGCTTTCAAATTTTGAACAAAAAAGAACAGCAATAAATTACAATAGAGAATATTCAGATTGGAGCGGTAATGTTAAGATAAAAATTGCAGAAGGAGCAGTTAAAGACACAAATAGCCCAACACCTAATAAAAATGAAGCAACTGAAATTAAAGCAGATGATAGTGATGCTAAAAAAGATTTTGTGGATTTTGTAAAGCCAAATGCAACATACCAATATTCTGAATCAGATATCAATTATGATGGTAAGACATTTACAATGGTGTTTGATGTGACTGATAAATTCTATAGTTCAGGAACACTTTCAATAGATGACTTAGACATAAAAATTGATGGAGAAACACCAAACTGGGATTCAACAGGTATTCATGGAGTAGTTAAAGAACTTTCAGTTACAGATAGGAGCAATTCTATAAGTATCACTGAAAATGGAGTAGTAAAAGCTGTAACAAAAGTTATAGGTAAACGCTATACTTTGAAATTATCACATTTAGAGCAATTGGAAAAATTACAAGGAAAAGATACGATGGATTACAGTGGTGTAATTACAGTAGCAGTTGCCAAAGATAAATTTGCAGATACATCAGGAAATAAGAATAATGCATTTACAATTACTTCTGGAATTGATATTGCAGGGGAAAAATTAGGTACTGATGGAAAAGTAGTCGATGTAGTAGACCCAATATGGGAAAAAGTAAGTTCATCAGCAAGTGCGGCAGACCAAACTGCAACAATAACTGTTAAAGGAACTGATAAATATTTTAAAGCAAGCAGTTTGAATGCAGACTTAATAAAAGTTTTTGTAGATGGAAAAGAAGTTACAACAGGTATTACTAAAACTGTTGGAACAAGTTCACCAGCATATGGTTCAGATAAGACGACAAGAATAGGTGATCAATATACAATTACACTTAGTGGTTCAGGACTTACTAAAAATGCTAAACAGATAAAAATTCAAATTCAACCAAATGCAATTACAGATACATCAAATAACACAAACAAAGCAACAGATTTATTACTATATAATACATTGGTAAATACAAGTTCAGAACCGGCGGCAAATAGTGGATTTTTAGGAAGCAAAAATAGTGAAAATACTAATGTTAGCAAGATAGAAAGACAGAACATTGAAAATGTAACATTTATGGATAATATACCATCATCAGTTTATGACAAGTCGGCTAAAGCTTATGTTGATACAACTGCATGGGATGTTTCAGCACAACAGGATAAATCAATACTAGCTTGGTATACAACTAATGCAAAAGGAACTTTAAAAGTTTATATTGGTAGTGATGATGAGATATTTGGAAATTATGATTCAAGCCTTTTATTTGCATATATAGGATATTCAGAAGAAGACAAATTTACCGCAACTGAGACAATTTCAAATATTGGATTACTAAATGTTAGCAGTGTAACCAATATGACTTACATGTTCAGACAAACTGGACATAATGCTATGACTAAATTAGACTTAGGAGATAATTTTGATACAAGTAATGTAACAAATATGACAGCTATGTTTAGATATACAGGAAGTAAAAAAATGCTTACATTTAATTTAGGAAGTAAGTTTAATACAAGCAAAGTTACAGATATGCATGAAATGTTTATTTGTACAGGATATCATACAATGGAACAGTTAGACTTGGGAGACAAATTTGACACAAGCAATGTAACTGATATGAGTAGTATGTTTTATGGAACAGGATGTTATCAAATGACAAGCTTAAACTTAGGTGATAAATTTGATACAAGTAATGTAACAAATATGAATGAAATGTTTATATACTGCGGAGGAAATGCAATGACTCAATTAAATTTAGGAACTAAATTTGATACAAGCAAAGTAACTACGATGGCATCTATGTTTGGAGCGACTGGTTCGATGGCAATGACAAGTTTGGATTTAGGAGACAAATTTGATACGAGTAATGTAGAGAATATGACTTGGATGTTCAGTGATTGTGGTAGAGAAGCGATGACAACTTTAAATTTGGGAAATAAATTTAATACAAGTAAAGTAAAAAGTATGCTGGGAATGTTTAATAGAACAGGAAATAGGCAAATGACCAAATTAGATTTAGGTGATTTATTCTATACAACAAACGTAGAAGATATGGCTATAATGTTTAGAGAAACAGGTGGTTATCAAATGACAGAACTAGATTTAGGACCAGCATTTACAAATATACCAAATGCAACTATTACTGGAGGCATAACAGAAGAAAACATTGGAAATACACATTCTGCAAATTATAAAATATTTGATTTAACAGGAAAATCAGGCTGTGTAATCCACGCCCCAGAATCAATCTTCCAAGACAAAAACAACTTCAAGTTAAATACAGATGCAACAACATCAGCAATAAATTATACAAGAGGAACAATAAATCCAAAATACAGAACAGAATGGATAAAGCAAGCATCACAAATAGCGATAGATAACAATGACTTAGCAAATAGCAAGATAAACATAACACTAAGAGGAATGACAAATCCTGATGCAGGAAAAGACTTTACAAGCAATGTAGAAAGTTCATTAAGTAATGAAAAAATAAATGACCAAATAAAAGTATACATAGATGGAGAAGAAGCAACAAGTATAACAAAACAAGTTGCAGCTGCAACAGAAGCAACAAATGAAACAACAGGGGCAAAAGACGTAGTACAAGTACTAACACTATCAAACTTTGAAGAGGCATTAAGACAAAAAGGAAAGAACTACAAAGAATGGAGTGGTAACATTTCATTAAAAATTGCAAAAAAGACATTAAAAGACACAACATATCAAAACCAAAACTTACAAGCAATAGACACATCTGGAACAATGGAAGATATTATATTAAAAGGAACTGGAACAGAAAGTACAAACAATAAAACAAGCACAACAACAATGTTTACAGACTATATAAGACCAGAATTTACATATGAAGCGGCAAATACGATAATAGACCAAGGAAAGAAAAATGTAACAGTAATATTTGATATAACAGATAAATATTTCCTAAGTTCAAAAATAGATTTAACAACAATGACAATAAATGTAGATGGAGAAGAACCTGATTGGACTAAAGTAACAAGATCATTCAAGAAGAAACAAATTGCAGCAGATGTTACAGAAGGAAATATAATTTATAGAGCAAATGGAGATATTTATACAGCAGTAAACGGAAAACAAGTAAAAATTGGTGAAAGATATGAACTTATAGTAAATGGATTAGAAATTAAAGATGGTGAAGGTTATAGTGGTCCGATGACAATAGCCTTCCCAGCTGGTGAATTAAATACAGATGGAACAATAAAACAAGGAATTGTGGACAAGAGTGGTAACTTGAGTTTGGCAAAAACAATTACAATAGGTATAGATGACCCTGAAAACCACGAAGATCATAAAGACCCAGATATAGTCGATGTTGTAAACCCAGTATGGACATATGGAACAAGTAGCATAAACAGAATAAGAGATGGAAAAACAGCAGATACAGTTGAATTAACAATAATCGGCAGTGATAAATACTACAAATCTAATTCACTAACAAAGGATAAAATTAAAGTATATGTAGATGATAAATTAGAATCATCAATTACAAAAGACTTAGTACCAATTACAGATACAGCAACATTAAAACAACTAGCAACAAAACAAGGACTTCCAGATGTAAATAATGTAAAACTTATAGGATATAAATTAACTTTAGGAAATTTCGGCAAAATAAATGGTGTTACAAAAATAGTAATAGATGCAGGAACAATAGTAGATAATTCAGGAAATGTTAACTTAGAAACTACAATTCTTGTAGGAAATAAAGAATGGGTAGAAAAAGGAGACAGTTCAACAAATCAAAAATATCCAGCATTTAGAGACAGTATAGTAGACTTTATCAAACCATTAATTAGCTATAAATATTCAAAAGTTACAGGAAGTGCAAACCCTGAAATTGACTATAAAGCTAAAACATTAACAGTTAAATTTGATGTAACAGATAAACATATAAGAGAAGACTCAATAATGAATAAAGATGGAACATTAAATGCAAACAACATCAGAATAAAAGTTGCAGGAACAGACTTAACAGACCAGTTACACACAACAGTAACTTCAAAAGACCTTCAAGATGGAACAGGAAAAGAATACACATTCGTGATATCAAACTTTGAATTAATATATAACGAATCAGAAAAATATAAAGATTACAGTGGTGCTGTAACATTTGTATTTGCGGCAGACAAAGTTGATGATACATCTGGAAACAAAAATGGTGCAACAACACTTACATTAGATTATGATGATGGTGATGATGAAAGAAATCCAGTAATAGTCGATGTAATTGATCCATTAATTGAAAAAACGGCAGACAACTTAAGTAAGTTGAATTCAAGCAATGGAATAAACAGAGATATTACAAATGAAACTGGAACCGTATCAGTAAGAATAAAAGCAACAGATAAATATTTATCAAAAGGAACATTACAAGATGCAGCAAATGTTGCTAAAATGAAAGTTAAGGTTGTAAAACCAAATGGAGAAACAGTATATCCAGATACAATAACAAAACAAGTTTCTCAAATAGGTCAACAACAAACAGAAATTACATATCAAATCACTTTAGGAAACTTTGGTGAAAATGAAGGTGTAACAAGTGTTATAATTCCAGAAGGAGTTATAATAGATAAATCTGGTAATACAAACAGAGAGACAGAAGTATTAGTAGGAAATGCAACATGGACAGAAGCGGGAGATACAAAAGGTGAATACACAGCATTTAGAAACAGTATAGTAGACTTTACAAGACCTACATGGGAATACTCTACAAGTAGTATTACAAGAGATAGAGATGGCGAAACAGGAACAGTAACAGTTAAAATACTAGGACGTGATATTTACTACTTAAAAGATACATTAACAGAAAATAACATTGATGTATTTGTAGCAAATAGCAAAAATCCAAATGTTCCAATAACAACAATTACAAAGAAATTAACAAAAATAACAAATACTGCTGAACTTGATGGAGCTGATACAGGATATAATTTAACATTAGGAAATTTCGGAACATATGATGGAGCAGTAAAAATCAGGATTGCAGAAAATTCAATTAGGGATACATCTGGAAATGGAAACAAACAAACAGAAATTTCAGTAGGAAATAAAAATTGGGTTGAAAAAGATATCGGAGACAATGAAAACTCTCCAAAATATACAGCATTCAGAAATAGCGTAGTAGACTTTATAAAACCAACAATTAAGTATAAATATAAAGAAGGAGTAAATCCACTAATTGATTCAACAAATAAACAAGTAAGTATAACATTTGATGCAGTTGATACAAACTTCTTAGAAAGCAATATATTAACAGCAGATGATATAAAACAAATACTTGTTGATGATATGGATGTAACTGATTACATAACCAAGAATCTTACAAAAGCAGATATCACAGATGGTTCAGGAAATGGAGTAAGATATACATTAACATTATCAAACTTCGAATTAGATAAGAACTTAGAGAATGAAATCTTTAGAAGACATAGTGGTAAGATAGAATTTGTAATAGCTGCTGGAAAAGTAAAAGATACATCTGGAAACGAGAACATTGAAACAAAAATAATAGTCGATAATGACAATGGCGATGATGCCAATAACTTTATTAAAGTTGACTTTATCAAACCAAAATTATTCTATGTAGACAAAGATATAAGCTATGCACAAAGATATGCTACAGTAACTATTGCAGGCACTGATAGATTCTATGATTTCAATACAAAATTGACAGCAGAAGATATTACAATATATGAATTGAATAGAAATGGCGAATATGTTCAAAGAACTGATTTACCAATATCAATAACACCTGTAAAAACGAAATATGGTTATAATTTTGTTATAAAAATAAGTGAATTTGAAGAAGAATTTAAGAAATTAAAGATTAGTATACCTGCTGGAAAAATTGCAGATACAGGAGGTCTTACAAATGAGGCAACAGACATAATTGTAGACTTAGACAATAAAAAACCAGTATGGAAATATATGAGTACAGATACTTCAAAATTCGAAAATGATGGAACAATTAGCTTTAATGTTAAAGGTCAAGATACATTTTTAGTTTTAGACCAAAGTAACTTGACTGATGCTAATGTAAAAATCTTCAAAGATGGAAAAGATGTAGCCGGAGCAACAGCAAAGGTTACATCTCTCGGAGAAGATGCTAACGAAATTTCAAAATCATATAAAATTGATATTACTGGATTAAAAGAAATTGGAAATTATTCATTAGTAATAGAAAAAGAAACTTTAGTTGATGAATTTGATAATAAGAGTAATACAACAACAATAAGCTTCTCTAAATCTGCAATAAGTAGTAATACAGATAATTATACAATGATAACATATCATGCAAGTCCAGATTTCAAAGAAACTCATCAATCTTATGTACATGAATTAATGAGTGTAAATGAAAGTGGCACAAATGCAGAATCTACAACATATAGAGCAAGTTCAATTGGCGAAATTTACGATGATGGTAAAAATGCACAATTTGCAGAACCATTCGGATATAGCTTTAAAGGTTGGGCAGTAGCAAATAATAAAGGATTCTCAGCAGATGATGCTAAGATTTATAGCTTATATGATGATATTCCAAATACAGTAACACACTTAAATGCAATTTGGCAAAAAGCAACTGTAATCTTTGTATCAAAATCTGGTAATAATTCAAATGATGGTTTATCACCAGAAAAACCAGTTAAAGATTTACAAACAGCATATGGCAAATTAAATTCTTCTGGAAAATCTTCTGAAAATATAATTGTAATTATGGATGCAGTTGAATGGAATAGTAGTGATAAATTAACAGGAAATGCAACAATTACAAGTTTATATGCAGGAGTAGATTACAGAACAAAAGGTGCTGAATTAAAAGTTTCTTCTAACATGAACATTGAGGGAGATGTAGCATTTGATAATATTAAACTATATTCATCTTCTACAAAGGTTAGCGATGGTAGTGACTACTTATCTAAAGGCGATTATTCAAATGTATTAATTACAAATTATGGTGATGTAACTCTTGGTAGAGGTATTTCAACACCAGATGGTAAATATACTTTTGGTGCCGTAGTTGGTGGAAATTACAAAACAGAGGCAAAACTAGGAACAATAGGAATTCACACTGTTATAGTAGAAGCTGGTAAATACAATAATATCATTGCAGGAAGCAGTTTAGAGACACAAACTACAAAGAGCAAATATGTTTCACATCAAGTTATGATTGGAACTATGAAAGAATCAGCTGTTTCAAGAAATGAAAAATTAACAATTACAGGTTACTTAGCAATGGGTGAAAGTGAAGATGGATGCTATCCATATAATACTAATGGTTCACAAAGTACAACAACAGCATATAGTATGAAATATTCTATTACAAAAATTTATAGTGCTAAATTCACAGGAGAAAACAAATTTAATAAATCTTCTGAAAATGCAAGTATATACTTAAGAACAATAGATGGATTTAATGATGGAATAAATGGATTCTATATGTATGGTGGAGAGGTTACAGGAAATGTTTATGGAGGTTCAAGAGCTAAAGTTAAAAAAGACCCAACAGGAAGTGAACCAATCGCAAATGAGCTAAATTTCTACGGTGGACAAATTACAGGTGATATATTTGGAAATGGTAATAAAAACTTTTCAATTGGAAGTTCAACAATTACACTTTCTGGACGTATTGCTATAACAGGAAATGTTTTCGGAGGTTCAAATACTGATACAGAAGCTCAAGGACAAGTTTCAGGTAATACTAATATTATTGTAAATAGCGGAATCACAGTAAATGGAAACATTTATGGAGGAAGCAAGGGTGTAATAAATGGAACATCAATAAATGTCAATACAGGAGCAATAAATGGAAATACAAACATAACATTAAATACTGGAACAATTAAAGGTGATATATATGGTGGAGGTCAAAACGGTGGAGTTTCAGATTCAGCTAATATAAATATAAACAATGGTCAAGTAACAGGAAATATTTATGGCGGAGCATATCAAAACCAAGTAAGAACTCAATCAAATATTAATATCTTAGGAGGAACAGTACAAAATGTATATGGTGGAAATATCTTAACAACAAGTGGTCAACAAAATAATGACACTGTAAGTCAAAATGTAAATATAGTAATTGGAAGCAAAGATGTAAATACAACTCCAACAATTAAGGGTACTGTATATGGTAGTGGTAAATATGAAAGAGTAGGTACAGTAGAAATTCAATTAGTTAAGAGTGCAAAATTGGCTACAATATATGGTGGTTCAGATGAGGCAGGAATAACAAATGAAGTTAATATCTACTTAAAAGGTATTACAGCTAATACAATATATGGTGGTTCTAAGACTGATGGAATTGTAACAACAGCAAATATATTCTTACAATCAGGAAACTGCAAATGTAACATTAGAAGGTACTGCAAATGTAACAAGCTTATTTGGTGGTTCTAATACAAATGGAACTGTTGAAACATCAAATGTTGAATTAAAATCAGGTAAACTTTTAAATGTTTACGGTGGTGGTAATTCAGCCGCAGTCGAAACTGCAAATGTAACATTAGATGGTATTACAATTGATGAAATACATGGTGGCTCTAAGAATGCTGGTATAACAACAAATACAAATGTTGTATTAAATACTGGTAAAGTAACTGATGTATTTGGTGGAGGTTATGATGTAGGTGTAACAAATGCTAAAGTAACACAAAATGGTGCAACAGTAACTAATATCTATGGTGGAAACCAAGGTGGAACAGGCAATGGTGGAGACACTGATAATGCAACTGTTAATATTGCTGGAAAAACAGCAAATAACATCTATGGTGGAAATAAAGAGAAAGGTACAACAAAAAATGCAACTATAAATATAACAGGAGCTTCAACAATAACTGGTAAACTTTATGGTGGTGGATATAAATCAGCAATTGGTAAATCTGGAAATACAGGTTCAACAACAATTAATATTACAGGAGGAACAATCGAAAATGACATAAATGGTGGTTCAGAAGATTCAACTGTTTATGGAACAACAAATATTAATATTGGTAAAGATACTGTTACAGATGATACACTAGTAGCTGGAAACATCAATATTAAAGGAAATATATATGGTGCAGGAAGTACAGCAAATGATAATTTTGATACAGTAAGTGTTTATGGTGCAACACATGTGACTATGGATGGTAGCACAGCTTCACCAATAACATTTGCAAACAATATTTTCGGTGCTGGAAAAGGCTCAACATATGAGACAACAGACAAAAAAGGAGCAGACAAATCAACAGTTAAGATTAAAGACCTTGGAACTTCAGCAAATGCTCATAAGATGATTTCTATACAAAGAACAGGAAAAGTTTCAGTACAGAACTCATACTTAGAATTGACAGGAGCTCAAGATGCAAATAATTACTATAAACGAGCAAGTTATACTTTAAATAGAGTTACAAATGGATTGACTTTACTTGATAATTCAACATTATATACACAAAGAGCATTTAACATGGTTGGAGGATTTGAAAGCTTTAAGACAAATTCTGATAATACTACAGAGAAACAGACAGTAGAGATTTCTGGAAATACAGTTACAAGAAATGTTGATAATAGAATATATACTCTTGAGGGTATAAACTTAATATTTGCAAAAGAAGAAGGAGAACTAAGTGATAGGTCTAATGAAGATATTTGGGGAGATGTAAATGGTATGGCATTCTTTGGAATGTATAGACCAAGTCGTCAAACTGGAAGAAAAGAATATGATATATATGCACCAAATTATTCAGGAGGAGCTGTAAAAGCATTCTTTGCAAATGGTACATATATAGAGGGAAGGCATAAAGCAAATCATGATATAGCTACTGATGGATTCTATACAAATGTGGCAGATTATTCAGATGAAAGCAATATAATAGTAACACCACAAGTTATAGATGTAACAGATTATGGAACATATTATGATTGGATAATTGGAGAAGATGTAGTAAATTATAATACTTCATTAATAGCATCAACATATTCAACATGGTCAATGGCAGAATTGTTACTTGATTATAAATATCAACAAGGTGCAACATATACTGTAAATAGAGTAAGCTCAAATGCTTTAGACACAGATATTAACTTGATTAATCCATTAGAGGTACCAACATATTCTGCAAATTCAAATAATACTTTTGGATTAACAATGGAAACAGATAAATCAGGCTGGCTAAAAGGTGGTGTAACTAATATTTATACAGATGGAAATGGTTCATTTGATGGAGATTCAGCATATGGAACAGATAATTCAAATACACCAGGAACAATAATCTTTAAGTTATTTAACTCAATAAATGTTACTGAAAATAGAGACTTAGGAAATGTAAATATAGTTTTAACTGGAAAGACTAGAACAGGTGAAGATGCAAGTCAAGGTAATACTTTTAAAATAGTAATTGCAGTTAACCTACAGTCAGTACATGAAGAGGATAAAGAACAATATACTCCAAGATTTACAGATAGCACAAATACACAATTAAATTACACAACAGATAGTAGTGTAGATATAACATATGTATTATACAAACAAGGCTTAACAGAAAGTATTTATACATCAGGCGATTATAGAGTATTATCTTCAACAGTTCAATTACCTGCTGGAACAAGAATTACAATGAGAGATTATGGACAAGGAGATAATGTAAATAAAGTATATTATTATCAAGTTGCAAGCAATGCATCTTATGATTCAACAGAAATTGTTGATGGAACAACAAGATATTTATACAAATTGTCTAATTTCATAGATATGGGTGGCTCTTTAGATTCAGGCTCAGGCACAGTTGCTAAATATTCAGATGATAACAGTAGTTATTATCATAGCAGTGGTGTAGATGGAAATGGATATGCATTAGAAAAATATGATATATCAATTAATTTGATGGATTCTGGAATTGATGCAAATCAATTAGCTCAAGAAACATACCTAGAATTAAGAAGTTCATCAGGAGTATTGAAATATGACAATGGAGATAAAGATTTGACTTACAACTTATATAATCAAAATGCAGTGATGACACAATCTATTAGTAATGAGGGACAATCATATTCAGTATTTGAAAACTTTGCAACATTGCTAGAACAATCTGTTGACGGTGCAAATATTAGAGATACAAAATATTACGATAAGTCAGTAGGTTTAGCAATAGAGATTGTTAATGAAGTGGGAGAAAGAGTTAAAGCACCAGATGTTCAAAACTTGAAACTTACAAATACAAATGATTCAACACAAGTTTATACTGCTGGAGATGATGGAGTGATTAGAGTTCCACTTTCAGATGGATTGGCAACAATAAAAAATAGTTATACATTGTCATTAAGTCAGTATAGTGTACCTGCTGGAACATATATAGTTAAATCTTATGTGTTCGCATCAGATGATGGATTACACTATGGCAACGAAACAACAGTCGAAAAGGAATTTTATATAACATTTATAAATAGGCTATTGGGATTGGCAGGAGTAGAGAGTACAAATAATAGCAGAATTATAAGTAATGGTTTGAATTTGGATGGAAACAACGGATTAGATTTAACAGTAAAAGTAGGTTCTCCAACAGATGATACTAATATAAGAGTTGAGTTATATAAACGTAATCCAACATATACTGTGACAGAAGATGAGTCTGGTAATAGACAAGAAACATATAATGGTACACAATATACTAAAGTTGATTTGAGTCAATATTTAGAGGGTACATGGGAAACACCAGAGAGTCAGGGGCTTGTAACACCAGATGGCTGCACAGAGTATATGGTTATGCCTAAAGAGACTTATGATACAGTTGTTGATTTAAAGACGGTTGCATTTGCAAAGGCAATTAGAGATGGCATAAGTACTGGAGAGTATAAATTGGTATTTAAGGCTTATTATGATAATACTTTGATACAAACAGTAAGAAAGACATTTATAGTAACACAATAATAGGGGAAAAGGAGAGAGTTCCTTTTTCCTCCCTCTTGTGAGGGGGACATTTGGGCATTTGGGGGACATTTGGGGTCGGTTCCGTTTTTGCCCTGGTCCATATGTCTTAGGGCAAAAACGGAACCGACCCCAAATGTCCCCCAAATGCCACTGTGCTAAATGTGCCAAAGTGGAGATGACCACATATTGCCAATAAAGAAAGGATTGAATTCAAAAGATGGTAAAACATAAAAAAATAAACAAAGTCAAAATTGGTATAAGTATATTTCTTATTGCTTTAGTA
>MNRR01000045.1:0-366 GCA_001916055.1 Clostridium sp. 28_12 | reverse complement strand
GTAGATATATATATAATAATATTAGAGAAGCATATTTTACATCAAGGCAATTCTTCTTTACCAGTGATTTACTTACAATAGACAATCAAACATACACATATGAAAACTGGGGAGGAATAGATGTTTATGAAATAAATCTTGATTTATACAGTTATGCAAATACTTTACTTAGATTAGATTATGATTTAGAATATCAAATTTCTTGTGAGGCATTAAATCCTGATAAAATAAGATGCTCTATAAATTCAGCTGATGGGCCTACATCAACAGATGGAATTATATATGCCAAAATAGATGGAAAAGAAAACAATGTTAGTAAAATTACTATATATGTAACACCATTAACTCAAATAAACAAAGGAGATA
>MNRR01000044.1:28156-41377 GCA_001916055.1 Clostridium sp. 28_12 | reverse complement strand
TTGATTTAGGCAAATCTCTAACATGTCCCATAGATGCTACAACTTTAGTATTTCCGCCTAAAAATTTTTTGATTGTATTCGCTTTTGCTGGTGATTCTACTATTATTAATTTATCTGTCATATTGTTTTTATATCTCCTTCCCGTTTATACTTCTATGTATTGTAGCTTAATTTTTTATTTTTTGCAAGTGCCTGTAATTTTTTTATTTCTATTATAACATCTTCTAATCCTATTGGAGTTACTTCATTTTCTTTTAAAAGATTTAACATATTATTTATTTCGCTTTCATTATTTGTGAGATGTTCTGCCTTGCTTTGCTCTACTCCTATTTTGTCTCTATATTCTGTTTTTATTATTTGTACTCCATATACTAAATGATTTTCTTGTTTTGTTCTTTCTTCATCTGTTATTTTATAATATTCTACTTTTATTGGATAGTTTATTCCTGCTTCTAATAGTTTATCGCGGTTTATAAAAATACTCCCAAAAAAGTTTTTCATTTCTCGTCCCCCTTTGTTACAATATCTACTATAATACTTTGAATTTTAAATTGCAAGAACTTTTCATCGCAAGTTTTAGCATATTAAATTAAAAGTCGACATGATCCTACATCACATTTTCCATTTTACAATTTATGTTTAAATTATTTATTTTATTCGACAACATTCTACATTTCTTTCACTTCTAATATGTTATAATAGTTTTAACATAAAAAATTTTTACATTTTTTAAGAGTCCGGTATTCTTATTTAATTCATTGTATTGGTAAACTTCCTTTTTATTCTATTTATCAATATACATTCAAAAGACACATTTTTTACATGTGTCTTTTCTTTTTATTTAGATAATTTTTGTCTTACATATTCGTATAATACTATCCCTGTTGCAACTGAAGCATTAAGGCTTTCGGCTTTTCCAAGCATTGGTATTTTGGCTTTTTCGTCTGCCATTTCTTGAATATCTTTTGAAACTCCATTTGCTTCATTTCCTATTACTACTATCTTTTTGTTAAATTGTATATCATATATACTATTTTCTGTTTGCAATGATGTAACCATTAATTTGAAATGATGTTTTTTTATTTCTTTTATTGTTTGAATTAAATTATCTGTTTCTATTATCTTTACCCTGAAAATTGCACCCATCGTTGAACGTACTACTTTAGAGTTAAATGCATCTGCAGTACCTTTTGAAACTATTATTTGGTTCACACCTATGCTATCTACTGTTCTTAATATAGTTCCAAGATTTCCTGGATCTTGTACATCATCTAAAGCTACAATTATATCTTGTGTATAGTCTATACTTGTATCTACATCATTTTTTTCTATTATTGCCATTATTCCTTGTGGATTAGTTACTTGAGTGATTGATGCAAATATTTTGTCTGTTACATATATACATTCATATTTTGCTATTTCATACATAATGTTTGTTGGTATCTCATATGTACGAGTTGTGTCCTCACATATTATTACTTTTTTTATTTTAGCCTTTTCTTTAACCGCTTCTTCTATAAGTTTTACACCTTCGATAATATATTCATTACTTTCATCTCGATATTTTTTATCTTTTAATTTTTTTATATGTTTTACTAGCTCATTATCTTTACTTGAAATAATTTGCATTTTTACCTCAATCCTTTCAATTATCCTAATCCTTTTAGAAATTTCATAACCTCTTTTAGTGTCCCTTTTTCAGACGAATCTTCTAGTGCTAATGTTATTTGCGGTTTTATTCCCTGAGTAAACTTAATTCTGTTCCTATACTTTTGGACTAATTCATTTATATTAATATTCAATTCTTGTGTTTCAAAAATGAATAACACAAATTTTCTTCTTCCTTGCACTTTGTTTATTCCTATTTTCTTGCACAAATTTTTTATTCTTGCTATATCTAATAAATTTTCTATTTCTTCAGGCATATTTCCAAATCTATCAATCATTTCATCTACAATATTTTGAATATCTTCTTCATTTTTGCAAAGTGCAATATCTTGATATATTTCGATTTTTTGACTTGAATCTGAAATATATTCATCTGGTATATAACTTGTTACATCTAAATCTATTTGTACATCTATTTCTTGAACAACTTTTTCGCCTTGTATTTCTTTTACAACTTCATCTAATAAGTTGCAATATGTATCATATCCTACTTGTTCTAAGTGTCCATGTTGAACTTCGCCTAACAAACTTCCTGCTCCTCTAATTTCTAAATCTCTCATTGCTATTTTGAAACCTGAGCCAAATTCAGTAAATTCCTTTATTGCTTTTAGTCTTTTATCTGCTACTTCTGATAATAGTTTGTCTTTTTTATATGTTATATATGCATATCCTTGTCTATCTGACCTACCAACTCTTCCTCTTATTTGATATAATTGTGCTAATCCCATTCTGTCTGCATTTTCAACAATTATAGTATTTGCATTTGGTATATCTATTCCTGATTCTAATATTGTTGTACATACTAAAATATCAGTTTTTCCGTCTATAAAGTCTTCCATTATATCTTCTATCTCATTACCTGTCATTCTTCCATGTGCATATACTACTTTTGCTTCTGGTACAAGTAATGATATTTCATTTGCTTTTTGCATTATTTTTTCCACATTATTAAATAAATAAAATACTTGACCTTTTCTTTCTAATTCTTTAGTTATAGCTTCTTTGATTACCTCTTGGTCATATTCTAATACATATGTTTGAACTTGTTTTCTATTATATGGTGGTTCATATATTACTGACATATCTCTAACACCTACTATTGACATGTGTAATGTTCTTGGAATTGGTGTAGCTGTCATTGTCAATACATCTACATTTGTTTTATATTGTTTTATCTTTTCTTTTGCTTTTACTCCAAAACGATGCTCTTCGTCTATTATCAATAGTCCTAGATCTTTGAATTCTACATCTTCACTTAATATTCTATGTGTTCCAACTATTATATCTACTTCTCCTAATTTTAGTCTTTTTATTATTTCTTTTTGTTGTTTTGGTGTTCTAAATCTATTTAGCACTTCTACTTTTACTCCAAAATTGCTCATTCTGTCTTTAAATTCTTTATATTGTTGTTCCGCAAGCACTGTAGTTGGAGCAAGATATGCCACTTGTTTTCCTCCCATTACTGCCTTAAAAGCTGCTCTTATTGCAACCTCGGTTTTTCCATATCCAACATCACCACAAAGTAATCTATCCATTGGTTTGTCTGTTTCCATATCTTTTTTTACTTCATCAATGCAACGTAATTGGTCATCTGTCTCTTGATACGGAAAACTGTCTTCAAATTGAGTCTGCCACGGAGTGTCTTTTGGGAATGCATATCCTTGGGCTTTTTCTCTTTTGGCATATAGTTCTATCAATTCTTTGGCTACTTCTCTTAAGTTCTTTTTTACTTTTGCTTTGGTTTTTAACCATTCTTTTGTTCCTAGTTTGTTGATTTTTAGTCCGCCTTCATCTCCTCCAACATATTTTCTGATACTATCAAGTTGATTTGTTGGTACATATAAAATATCATCTCCATAATATTTTATTTTTATATAATCCTTAGTTGTTCCATCTGCAGTTATAGTATTTACTCCAATAAAAATTCCTATTCCATAATTTTTATGTACAACATAATCTCCTATTTTTAGGTCTGCAAATACAACTTTTTCTCCTTCTTTGAATGCAGAACTTTTATATGTTTTTCTTTTTTCACCTTCTACTAACTCTTGTGCACTTATTACAAGTTGCTCTGTATCAAAACATTCAAATCCTGATGATAGCTTTCCAACTGTCACTGTTACTAAACTTTCTGTGTTTTTTACTATTATTGTTTGGTCAAGTTTTTCTTCATATTTATTTATTATTTCATTTTCATTTAATAATGCACATATTTTTTTTGCTTTTTCTTTTGTTTCTGCCAAAATATATATTTTTTTCTTATTTTCTTGTGCTTTTAATAATTCTTTAAATAATAATTCAATTTCGCTTTTATAAAAATTTTTTTCTTTATATATCCATTTGTATTTTTCTGCTTGTATTTTTAGTTCATCATCATTTTTAGCCAAATAAATTGTTGGTCGTTTTTCTAATTTTTCATCAAATTGTGAATAATTCATTATCATTTTAATTGCATCTGGAACTATTTTTCCCTTTTCTGCTAATAATTGTATTACATTTTGACTATTTAAATTAACATTTTCTATTCTTTGAGCAATTTTATTAATTTCATCTAATGCTATTACAAATTTTTCGTTTAAATATTCCAGTATTGTATCTTGCTTTTCATAAAAACAGTTTAGATATTTATCCATTTTGCTTATATAATTTCCACTTCTGATTATTTCAATATCTTGCTCTACTTGTTCTTGTAAATTATCATTATAAATAGTATTTCTTATTTTATTTATTACTGTTGCAATATCTGTATCTAATAAATATTCATGTGCAGGATATATTGTAGTTTGTTCAACATTTTCTGTTGACCTTTGACTAATTATATTGAAATATCTAATTGAGTCTATTTCATCTCCCCAAAATTCTATTCTTATTCCTTTTTTCTCTGTTATTGATACATCTACAATTCCGTCCTCTTACACTAAACTGTCCTCTTCCATCTATCAAGTCATATCTTACATATCCTAAATCGATAAGTTTTTGTTTTACATCTTCTAATTTATGCTCTTCTCCAATTCTGAATTTCAAAACGTTTTTGTATAGTGCTTCTTTACTTATCATTTTTTGTGATACTGCTTCTATTGTTGTTACAACTATTCCTGTTTTCATTTCTTGAATTTGATTTAGTGCTTCTATTCTTTCATATGGAAGTTCTTTGCTCTCTGCTACAAAATCATATGTTACTATTTCCTTTTTTGGAATATATACTACTTTATCAGTAAAATATTTTAAATCTTCTACCATTTTTCTTGCTTGTATTTCATTATATGTTATGATGCAAATCGGTTTTTTGGCAAATTCATTTGTTGCTGCAATCATTTGCACCATTCCAACGTCTGTTAAGCCCGATATAGCTATCGGGCTTTTTTGACTTTCTATATTTTTTATATATTCTCGAAATTTTTGATTTTTTCCTAATTCTCCTAATATTGTATTCATTTTATTCTCATTCCTTTTGGTTTTCTAGTATATATTATATCATATTTTTTCCAAAAGAGAAGCAATTAAGCATATCTTTTTTGACTTTTTTACTAAATTATGCTATAATAAGATTGTAACTTGTAGTTATTTCATTTTAAATCCAGCAATGCTGGTAGAAAGAGGACATTATGTTCAAACACACCAAGACTGACAGCAAATACTGTCGCGAATGTAAAGGAAGCTGCTTAAGACCTACTTCAGTGGAAACACAAAAAGTAGCCATGAATCGTTTCGGGATAATCCCAAACGGTTGCGTCGAAAGTATGTCCGGGAAAAGTCATTGTCCTTACAAGAAGTAAAGACAGTACTGGCATAAAGCGACTGCAGTGAGTGAAAATAGCGGATTAGAAAATATTGTTTCTAGTCCGCTATTTCTTTATTACTAATTTATTGAATTTTGAATTTATATAATTTTCTAATTTTACCATAAATTCATCTGATTTTATTTCTTTTTTGGCTACCATATCTAAGCCTTTTTCCCAACTTGCTGTAAGTTTTGGATTTAGCATATCAGGCATAGCATAGTTTACCACATCATATATTACTTCTCCTTTTTTAGTTGGTGTTACAATTTGTGTTTTAGAATTTATGTCTATGTATTTTATTCTTTCTAATTTTTTTATAATTTCTCCTCTTGTTGCACTTGTACCAATTCCAGCACCTTTAATTTGTTCTCTTAGTTCTTCTTCTTCGATTAATTTTCCTGCATTCTCCATAGCCAAAATCATTGAACCAGAGTTATATCTTGATGGTGGTGAAGTTTCTGCATCTTTTATTTCATAATTTTTTGTTTCTATTTCTTGACCTTTTTTTAGTTTTTTTAATACATCTAAATTATTTTCTTCACTTTCCACAGTTTGTTCATTTTCTATGGATTGTTTTGCTTTATTTTTTGGTTTTAATACTTCAAGATATCCTTGATTAATACATACTTTTCCATTTGCATTAAATGTTTCATTTTCTACATTTACTGTTATATTTATTTTGCTATATTCTGCTGGCGGATAAAATATTGCTATAAATCTTTTTACTATAACATTATATACTTTTTTGTGTAGTTCTGGTAATTTATCATAGTTTTCATATCCTTGTCCAGTTGGTATTATTGCATAGTGGTCTGTTATTTTACTGTCATTTACATATTTTGTTTTTACTAAATTAGTTGAATATTTTTCACTTACCATTTTATTCAATAATCTTTGAACTTCTTCATCTTTATATCCTTTTATTAATCCATTTAAGTTTTTTGATATTTCTTTTGCTACTGCTGTTGATAATACTCTGGCATCAGTTCTTGGGTATGTTACTAATTTTTTTTCATATAAATTTTGAATTATCTCTAATGTTTCATCTGGTTTTATTTTGAATCTCTTAGTACATTCATTTTGTACTTCTGCTAAATTAAATAATAGTGGTGCATTTTCTTTTTGTTTTGACTTTTTTAATTCTGATATAACTGCTTTTTTTCCAGCTAAGTTTTTTATAAATTCTTTTGCATCTTCTTCTTTTTTGAATCCACTTTCATTATATAATTTATTACTTTCAAACATTTGTGATTTTTCGTTTACTTTCCATTCTGCTTTAAATGTTCCTTCTTCATTTCCAAACTCTCCTATTATTTTATAATATTTAGTTTTAACAAAGTTTCGAATTTCTCTTTCTCTTGATACTACCATTCCTAATACACATGTCATTACTCTACCAATTGAAATTGAGGCTTTTTCTTCATTTATCTCTTTTGCTACTCTTCTACCATAAATAATAGATAATAATCTTGAAAAATTGATTCCTATTAAATAGTCTTCTTTTGCTCTTAAATATGCAGAATCTGATAAACTATCATATTCACTTTCATCTTTTGCTTCTTTTATTCCTCTTCTAATTTCCTCTTCTGTTTGTGAATCTATCCATACTCTTTTAATTTGTGCTTTTGGATTTGGTTTTGCCATCATAAACACAAGTCTTTGAATGTATTCTCCTTCTCTTCCAGAGTCGCCTGCATTATAGATTTCTTCTACATCTTCTCTTTGTAGTAAGCTTTTTACAATATTAAACTGATTTTGTACTGCTGGAATAATTTCATATTTCCACTCATGAGGAATAAATGGCAAGGTGTCTAATCTCCAAAATTTTAATTTTTCATCATATACCTCTGGATAGCTCATTGTTACTAAATGTCCCACACACCATGTTATAATCCAGTCATCTGATTCTATATAACCATTTTTTCTATTGCTATTTATTTTTAATACCTTTGCAAATTCCATTGCTACAGACGGCTTTTCTGTTATTATTAATTTTTTGGGCATTTAGTTTTCTCCTTTACTTTATTTTTTGTTCTATATATTCACTTGCTATATCTTTTATATATTCTAACTGTTCTTTTGTATTTTTATCTATCATGTTATATCTGTCTATAATTTTGTTTATATAGTTTTCTCTTTTTAATATTTCAAAACTTGTTCCATAATTAATATCAAATATAAATGCAACAACAGATACTATTTCATCTACTGGAGTTTTTCTATATCTAATATCTACCGACTCATTTCTTTTAAATTCCTCTATTATTTCTGGTGTAATTTTTGATTCTTCAACTAAATTTTCTCTTCCTTTCCAAAACATGCATGTTGATTCATAAAGTATATCTAATTTGTCTGCATCTCTAATTATTTTTGCAAACATTTCTTGTTTTTGAGTTAAACCTTCTTGAATTTTGTATTTATTATGATTTTTTACTGCTAATTGTATCAACTCATCATATTCATCTGTTTCTATGTATTTTTTTATGTCTTTTTTTAATATCTCTGCCCCTAAATCTCCATGATCTATACTTTCTGCATCTTTAAATGTATGATATTTTGTATATTGTTCAAATCTCGCAATATCATGTAATAGTCCTATTAGTGTTGCTATATCTATTTCTTCTTGTGTTAATTTCATGCCTTCTGCTATTCTTTTAGATATTTTCATTACTCTTATTGAGTGTTCTTGCTTTCTTTTAATATTTACATCACTTAAATCATATTTTTCTGTGTATTTTATGAATTCTTTTTGAGCTTTTTCTATATCCATTTTCATTCTTCCTTTCACTATTTTTTTAAGAATATCTTGCTCTAAATCTCATTATATTTTATATTTTTTGCGCTGATTTGTCAATACAAAAAAGAGGAGGGAATCCTCAGTAAAACTCCCCCCTATTTTACAACTACATTATATATTTTATTCTTAACATATATTTCTTTTATAATATTTTTTCCATCTAGTTTTCCATAAATTGCTTCATGCACTTTTTCTTTTACTGATGCTTCTTCTTCATCTAATTCTATCATAACTGTTGCCTTCAATTTTCCATTTACTTGAACTGGAATTTCTATTTCATCATCAATTGTTTTTGCCTCATCATATGTTGGCCATTCATATGTTGCAACTTCTCCTTCAAATCCTGCTAATTGGTTTAATTCTTCTGTCATATGTGGTGCAAATGGATTTAATAATGTTAAGAATGTTTTGTATTCTGCTCTGTTTATACGTTTTAATTTTGTAAATTCATTTAGCATCGTCATAAATGTTGATACACATGTATTAAATTTCATTTCTTCTATGTCTTTTGAAACTTTTTTGATTGCTTTATTCATCATTTTTTCAGTTTCTTTTGTATATGTATCTCCATCTACTAACATGTCTTGTAAATTCCACACTCTGTCTAAGAATTTAAAACATCCTCTAATACTATCCATTGACCAGCTTGCCGTTTGGTCAAATGGACCCATAAACATTTCATATACTCTAAATGTGTCTGCTCCAAATTCTTTTATTATATCATCTGGATTTATTACGTTTCCTTTTGATTTTGACATTTTTTCTCCGTTTGTTCCTAGTATCATTCCATGTGATGTACGTTTTGCATATGGTTCTTTTGTTGGAACTACTCCAATGTCATATAAGAATTTATGCCAGAATCTTGAATATAATAAGTGTAGTGTTGTATGTTCCATTCCTCCATTATACCAATCAACTGGTGACCAATATTCTAGTGCTTCTTTTGATGCTAATGCTTTATCATTATGTGGATCCATATATCTTAAGAAATACCAAGATGATCCTGCCCATTGTGGCATTGTATCTGTTTCTCTTCTTGCTGGTTTTCCGCAGTGTGGACATGTTGTATTTATCCATTCTTCATGTTTTGCTAATGGTGATTCTCCATTTTCTCCTGGTAAGAAATCTTTTACTTCTGGAAGTTTTAATGGTAAATCTTTTTCATCTAATGGAACCCATCCACAGTCTTCGCAATATACCATTGGAATTGGCTCTCCCCAATATCTTTGACGTGAGAATACCCAGTCACGCAATTTGTAATTTACTTTTTTGCTTCCTATTTTGTTTTCTTCTAAATAGTCTATTACTTTCTTTTTAGCATCAGCAACAGATAGTCCTGTTAAAAATCCCGAATTTACTAATATCCCTGTTTGTGTATCTGTAAACGCTTCTTCTAATTTTTCTTGTGTTTCTCCATTTTCTGGTGCTACTACTTGTATTATTGGTAATTTGAATTTACTTGCAAATTCAAAGTCTCTTGTATCATGTGCAGGTACAGCCATAATTGCACCTGTTCCATATGATGATAATACATAATCTGCTACCCATATTGGTATTTCTGTATTTGTTAATGGATTGATTGCTTTTATCCCTTTTATTTCTACACCTGTTTTGTCTTTATTCATTTCACCACGTTCAAAGTCTGATTTTAGTGCAGCTTTTCTTTGATATTCTTTTACTTCTTCTAAATTTTCTATTTTATTTGCATATTCTTCTAATATTTTGTGTTCTGGTGCTACTACCATATATGTTGCACCAAATAATGTATCTGGTCTTGTTGTATATACTGTTAATGTCTCATCAGTTCCAGCTATTTTGAATTTTACTTCTGCTCCTTCACTACGACCAATCCAGTTTCGTTGTTGCGTTTTTATTTTTTCTAAATAGTCTACATCATCTAAGTCATCTATTAATCTTTGTGCATATTCTGTAATTTTTAACATCCATTGTGATTTTTCTTTTTGTACTACTGGACTTCCACATCTTTCACATACTCCATTTACAACTTCTTCGTTTGCTAATCCTACTTTACATCCTGTACAGAAGTTTATTGGCATTGTTGCTTTATATGCTAATCCTTTTTTATATAATTGAATAAATATCCATTGTGTCCATTTATAATATTCTGGATCTGTTGTATCTATTACTCTTGACCAGTCAAATGAGAATCCTAATGATTTTAATTGTTCTGTAAAATGTGCAATATTTTTTGCTGTTGTTATTTTAGGATGTACATTTGTTTTTATTGCATAGTTTTCTGCTGGTAGTCCAAATGCATCAAATCCTATTGGGAATAAAACATTATAACCTTGTAATCTTCTTTTTCTTGCTATTACATCTAATGCAGTATAACTACGTGGATGCCCTACATGTAGTCCTTGTCCTGATGGATATGGAAATTCTATTAGTCCATACCATTTCTTTTTATTTGAATAATCATTTTTGGCATTAAATGTTCCTTCTTTTTCCCATTTATCTTGCCACTTTTTTTCTACTTCTTTAAAATTATATGCCATATTTATTCCTCTCTTCTCTTTTAAATTCAATATCATTATTATACTCGCAAAAAGCCCAAAAGTCAATGACTTTTAGGCTTCTCTTTTCCAATAAAATAAATATTGTTGTGCTATTCCTGCTAAGTTTCCAAACTTAGCATGTGCAAGTTTTTCAATTTCTTTTTTATTTACTTTTGTTTCATCTTCATTTTTTATATACAATTCATTCATAACACGTCTAACCCACACATCTATTGGAAATACTTCAAATCTTTTTAGTGTTGAAAATAGCAATATACAATCTGCTACTTTTGGACCAACTCCTGATAATGTTAAAAGTTGTTCTCTTACTTCTAATGTATTTGAATTGTTTTGCATTTCTTCTAAATTAACCTTTTTATCTAATATCATATGCACTGTTTCATATAGTCTTATATCTCTAAAACCTGTTCCTAGTTTTCTGTAATCTTCTACTGTTACATCTTTTAATTCTTCTGGTGTTGGAAATGTATAATATTTTTCTCCATTCCATTCTATTTCTTGCCCATATGTTTTTGATAGTCTTTCTATTATTCCTTTTATTCTTGGAATATTGTTATTTGCAGAAATTATATATGATATAATCATTTCCCATAAATCTTGATTTAATATTCTTATTCCTTGTCCATATTCTATGCTTGTTTTTACATTTTCGTCTATCTGAGATAATTTGTTTTTTATTTCTTCATAATTTCTTTTCAAGTCGAAATAATCTTCTACTATTTCTTTTATTTCTCCATCACATATTCCTTTAAAGATTATTGTATTTTTTTGTTTTTGAACATTTATTACATTTTTTCTAAATATGCCTGTATAGCTTCCATCCTCTTGCTTATTCCATCTAAAGCATTGACCACAATCAAATATATCTGCCAATTCAAATGATTTTATATTTTCTATTTTGTATTCCTGTTCTTGCATTTTGCTTCACCTCATATATTCTTATTTTACAATAATTATTTTGAATTTTCAACAAATTAATAAAAGTTGTCTAAAAGGAGCATTTCTCCTCTTGACAACTTATCTTTCACATACTTTTGCATATTTTTTTAATTTTTCATAAACTAATCTATTTATTGTTCCTGCTGGGAAGTTTCCATCCTTATCTCTTTTTCCTGCTGGCACTCCTGTTAGTACTTCGATTCCTTCATCTATTGTTGAAACTGCATAAATGTGGAACTGTTTATTTTTTACAGCATCAACAACTTCATCTGAAAGTTGTAAATTATTTATATTTTGTACAGGAATCATTACACCATGGGAACCATCTAGTCCTCTCATTTTGCAAATTTGGAAAAATCCTTCTATCTTTTCATTTACTCCACCTATTGGTTGAATTTGCCCTTTTTGATTTACAGAACCTGTTACAGCTATTGATTGTTTGATAGGTATTTCTGAAAGGCTTGAAAGTAATCCATATAATTCTGTACTTGAAGCACTATCTCCATCTACTCCATTGTATAATTGCTCAAAACATATACTTGCAGTTAAACATAATGGTATATCTTGTGCAAATAATTCTCCCAAATATCCAGAAAGAATATATACACCCTTACTGTGTGTTGAACCTGACATTTCAACTTCTCTTTCGATATTTACTATTCCACCTTTTCCTGTATAAGTGTTAACAGTAATTTTAGCCGGCTTACCAAATGTATAATCTCCTATTGTCATTACAGTTAATCCATTTAGTTCTCCTACTAATGAACCTTTTGTATTTATTAAAAGTGTATTTTCCTTTATCATTTCTATATATTTTTCATCATATTTTTTTATTCTATCAATTCTTTCATTTAATGCCTTGTCTATATATTCTTCTGTAACAATTTTACTTTTTCCTAATTTTGCCCATGTACAAGCTTCACCAACCACTTGTGCAATTTCTGTAAATCTAGTTGATAATTTTCCCTTTTCTCCTGCTAATCTTGATGCATATTCTACAATTCTTGCCATTGCTGATTTATCTAATTGTAACAATCCTTCTTGTTCACAAAATGTATGAACAAATCGTGCTAATTTGTTTACATTCTCTTCATTTATAGGTGCTGTTTCTTCAAATTCCACTTTTATTTTAAATAGTTTTCTGAAGTCTATATCCATTGATAATAATGTATGGTATATATTAGCATTTCCTATAAGTATTACTTTTAAATCGAGTGGAATTGGCTCTGGTTTTAAGGATACCATCATTACTGATGAACGTTGTTCCATTGCATTGTTTATACTTAATTCTTTTACTCTTAATACTCTTTTTAATTCTTCGTAACATGCTGGATTTGCTAGTAAATCCTTAGCTTGGAATATAATATATCCTCCATTTGCCTCATGCATTAATCCTGGTTTTAGCATTGTAAAATCTGTTTTTAGTGCACCATAATAATTCTCATATTCTAATTTTCCAAATAAGTTTTGATATGAATAGTTTGAATCCATTACTACT
>MNRR01000044.1:0-28150 GCA_001916055.1 Clostridium sp. 28_12 | reverse complement strand
CTATTGTCTATAAATAAGTTTACTCTATAATTTAGACATGGATCCTGAACTCTTTGAGTTTGTGGTCCTTGTTGTTGATTATTGTTTTGATTCTTGTCTTCTTCTAGGAAATATGATACATTTTTTAATACATCTTGCTTTACATCATTTAAAAACTGGTTTATTTTTTTATTTCTTTTATATTTTGATTTTATATAGTTTATGTGTGCATTAACTGTTAATAACGCTATATTAGATTGCCATTCAGAAACCTTTTTGTCTGATTGCCTCTCTATTTGTTTTATTTCACTTATTGCATCCATTATCTGTTGTTGCACTATTGCTGATTTTTCTTCATATACTTGTTTTATTTCTTCGTCTAGTTTTTCAAATTCTTCTTCTTGTATTACTTTTCCTTCTACTATTGGCATCATGTATATTCCATTTTGTGCTGATTTTACTTGAAATCCATGTTTTTGTGAATTTTCATTTAGTTTTGTTAAGACTACTTCTCGTTTTTCTTCAAATTCCTTTTTGATTAATGCTTTTTCTTTTTCAAAGTCATCTGCATTAAATGTTTTCTTAATATCTTTTTTTACTTCTTTTATAAATCCATCCATATTCTCTTTGAATTCTTTACCTTGTCCCGCTGGAAGTGATACTGCTATTGGTTCATTTGGGTTTTTAAAGTTATATATATAGCACCAATCATTTGGAACTTTCTTTTTTGGTGCAATACTGTCTAAGTAATTCTTGGCATACATAGTTTTTCCGACTCCACTTGGTCCTTCTATATATAAGTTATAACCTTTTACATTTACATCTATTCCAAATTCTAACGCTTTTATTCCTCTTTCTTGTCCAATTCCATCATTTATTGGTTCTAGCTCTTGTGTTGTATCAAATTTGAACATATCTTGATTACATATCATTTTTAAGTCTCTGTAACTTAATTCATTTTTTTCTTTCATTTTTTTCCTCCGTATACATATTTATTTTGTCCCACTTTATCTATTTTATTTTATATTAGTTGTTCTTTTTTGTAAAGCTCTTTTTTGTATTTTTTTGTTGAAATTTTTGACATTTTATGTTAATAGTGTTATAATTAATAGGATGCAACGTTTTATCCTCGTTACATCTGACACTATTAATACATTACATTATATGGCAAATGCCAAGGAGGAAGTCAACATGAAGCAGAAAGTTTTAAACAATGGAGAACGGGATTTTGTAGTCGTAGATAACGGCGACAGTACCTTATCAATTGGTACCGTTAACCGGAAATCAAATATCGAAGCACAAGTAATATGCTTTGATGTTATGAAAACTCTTGGCTGGGAAAAGACTGGAGTTTTCACTACCCTGTTTTTGCACGGAACACCATGCACCGGCATAGGTTTTGAAGTACCTGTCTCACTGAACTGCGACCCTATCGCTGCTATCGAGGCAGTGTTCTCCAAATAAAAACTTTAGCATCAACGAAGGGGGAGCTCAGATGAGCTCTCCCTCTTTTTGTACTTACTAGCATGAACTACTTATTTTTTAATGAACTAAAAAGATGTCCTATAATCAGACACCTCTTTCATTTATTATTCAGCTGTTGCTTCTGTTTTTGTTTCTTCTGTTGCTACCTCAGCTTCTTTAGCTGGTGCTTCTGCAACTTCTTCTTTAACTGTAATCATTTTATTTTCGATTCTAGCTCCTACCATTTCTTTAGTCTTAGAAGCTTTACCTGTTCTCTCTCTTAAATAGTAAAGTTTAGCACGTCTTGCTTTACCTACTCTAACTACTTCTACTTTTTCTACTAATGGTGAATGGATTAAGAATGTTTTTTCAACACCTACACCGTAAGAGATTTTTCTAACTGTAAATGTTTCGTTAAGTCCTCCACCTTGTTTTTTAATTACAATTCCTTCAAATACTTGGATTCTTTCTTTGTTACCTTCTTTAATTCTAACATGAACTCTAACTGTATTTCCAACTTTGATTTCTGGAATAGCATTTTTTAATTGTTCATATTCGATTGCTTTTATGACATCCATCGTATTTTACCTCCTTCTTTCTAAATTTTTTATAATTTTTTTGTCTTCATCTGACAATTTTACTTTTTCTAAAAGTTCTGGTCTTTTATAATAAGTATTCTTTAAAGCTTCACATCTTCTCCATTTGCTTATGTTGGCATGATGCCCTGATAATAATACATCTGGCACTTTTACACCATCGAAAATTTCTGGTCTTGTATATTGAGGATATTCAAGAATTCCTTGTGAAAATGATTCTTCACTTGTTGAATCTTGACTTAAAACTCCATCCACATATCTGCTTACACTATCTATCAACACCATTGCAGGAATTTCTCCTCCTGTTAATACATAGTCTCCAATAGATATTTCCTCATCGACAATTTTGTCAATTACTCTTTGGTCTATGCCCTCATAATGTCCGCAAAGTATTATAAGATGTTCTTCTTTGCTTAATTGTTCTACCTTTTTTTGATTTAATACATTTCCCTGTGGTGACATGTATATTACTTTTGCATTTGAATCATTTATTGATTTATATGCATCATATACAACATCTGCTTGCATTACCATTCCTGCACCACCACCATATGGAGTGTCATCTACTTTTTTGTGTTTATTTTTTGAAAAGTCTCTAATGTTTATAAAATTTATATCTATTAGTTCTTTTTCTTCTGCTCTTCCTATTATGCTTTGCTTTAATGGCTCAAACATTTCTGGAAAAAGTGTTAATACATCAAATTTCATAACTCCCCCATTTTTAAATCAATCCAGGTATAAGATGAACTATAATTCTATCATCTAATTTGACTTCTTTTATTACTTCGTCAATTCCTGGTAATAAAACTTGTTTTCCTAATTCATCTTTTACTACATATATGTCTTTACTTCCAGTATTATAAATATCTTCAACTTTTCCTAATAGTTTTCCGTCATCAGTGTATACTTCTAATCCAATTAAGTCTGCTATAAAATATGTTCCTTCTTCAAGAGGAACTGCATCTTCTCTATCAATTTCAAGATAAGAATTTTTTAGTTTTTCAGCATCTTCTGGATTGTCAATACTTTCTAACTTTAGTAGTACCATATTTTTATGATATCTTACTGACTCTACTTTATATAGTTGTTCACTTTTTTTGTTTCTGACATATACTTTTTTTAAATCGTCAAATCTTGTTATATCATCTGTAAAAGGAACTACTTTTACTTCTCCTTTTATTCCAAATGTATTTACAATTTGACCTATTTCAAATCTTTTTTGCATTCTTTCCTCCATCTAATCATCAATAAATTCAACATTAACTTTTTTATCTTTTCTGTTTGCTACTGCTTTCATTACTGTTCTAATAGATTGAGCAATTTTTCCTTGTCTTCCAATTATTTTCCCCATATCTCCATCAGCAACTTGTACTTTAAAGATTATGTTCTTTTCATCTTCAACTTCTTCAATTTTAATTGATTCTTGATTGTCTACTAAGTTCTTTATAATTGTTTCTAATACTTCTTTCATAGAATATCTCCTTCATCAAAAAATTTATGCATTTTTAATTAAAGATTTAACAGTATCAGTTGGTTGTGCACCATTTTTAATCCATTGTTCTAATTTTTCTTTGTTTAGAACTATTGTAGATGGTTTTGTCATTGGATCATATGTTCCAATTTGTTCGATGATTTTTCCATCTCTTGGAGATTTTGAATCAGCTACAACTATGTGATAGAAAGGAGCTTTTTTCTTTCCTTGTCTTTGTAATCTTATTTTTACCATTTGTATTCACCTCCTGCATCAGAATATATATAAATTTAAAAATTTAATAACTATTTAATCTAGATTTTGAAGTTTTTCAAATCTTTTGGGTCCATGTTTTCTAAATTCTTCATCATTTTTCTCATGCCACCTTTATTTGATTTCATTTGTTTCATCATTTTTTGTGTCATTTCAAATGATTTCATAAATTTATTAACATCTTGTACTGTAGTTCCACTACCTTTGGCAATACGCAATCTTCTACTTCCATTTAATAATTTAGTATTTCTTTTTTCTTGTTTTGTCATTGAACAAATTATTGCTTCTACTTTGTCAAATTCTTTATCATCGATGTTTAAGTCTTTTATTTTGTTCATGCCTGGTAGCATTTTTAGTATTGATGAAAATGACCCCATTTTCTTTACTTGTCTTATTTGTGCTAAATAATCATCTAAGTCTAATTCGTCTTTTCTAAGTTGTTTTTCTAACTTTTCTGCATCTTCTTGGCTTATTGCTTCTTCAGCTTTTTCTATTATTGAAAGTACATCTCCCATGCCAAGTATTCTTGATGTCATTCTTTCTGGATTAAATACTTCAATATCACTTAATTTTTCACCTGTTGCTGCAAATTTTATTGGCTTTCCTGTAACTTTTTTTACTGAAAGCGCTGCACCACCACGTGTGTCACCATCTAATTTTGTTAGTACAACTCCATCTATTCCAACTGTTTCATTAAATGTTTGAGCTATATTAACTGCATCTTGACCAGTCATTGAATCTACTACTAATAGTATTTCATGTGGTTTTATATTAGTTTTTAGATTTTTTAGTTCTTGCATTAGTTCATCATCTATATGCAATCTACCTGCTGTATCTATTATAACTACATCATTTAATTTTGACATTGCCATACTCATTGCTTGTCTACTGATTTGTACAACGTCTTTTGAATTTTCGTTACTATATACCGGAATATTTAGTTGTTTTCCTACAACTTCTAATTGTTTAATAGCTGCTGGTCTATATACGTCACATGCTACTAATAATGGCTTTTTTCCTTGTTTTCTTAATAAGTTTGCAAGTTTTCCTGCTGTTGTTGTTTTTCCTGAACCTTGAAGTCCAACTAGCATTATTACTGTTGGTGGATTTGGTGTAAAGTTTATTTTACTTTCTGTTCCCCCAAGTAATTCTATCATTTCGTCTTTTACTATCTTTATTACTTGTTGACCTGGTGTTAATGATTTCATTACATCTTGGCCTAATGCTTTTTCTTGTATACTGTTAATGAATTCTTTTACAATTTTGTAATTTACATCTGCTTCAAGTAGTGCAAGTTTAACTTCTCTTAGCATTTCTTTTAAATCTGATTCTGTTATTCTTGCTTTTCCTTTTAATTTTCTTGTTATTTCTTGTAGTCTTGATGATAATCCTTCAAATGCCATAATACCATTCCTTTCTTTTGTTTATATCAAACAATTCAATTCTTTTTTTACTTCTTCTAATATATTTGAAACTTTTTTGTCTGATGATTCCTTTTGTATCTTGTTTAAGTTTTCTAATATACTTTGTGCTAGCTTTTCTTGATTAATTGTCTTTTTCATAAACAATAGCTTTTCTTCGTATTCGAAAAGTTTTTTCTCTCCTTTCTTGATGATGTCTCTTACTCCTTGTCTTGTTATTTCTTCATTTTCTGCTATTTCGGATAAAGATAAGTCTTCATTATAGTAGTAGTCTATTACTCTGTATTGCTTCTCTGTTAGGAGTTTTCCATAGATTTGTAACAACATGCTTACTTCTACTTTTTTGTCCATACTACTATCTTCTTTCTTTACACTTTATTTTTATTCTAACTAATAAAAAGGTGTAATGCTTATATACTTTACACCTTTTTTGCTGATTTGTCAAGTGTTTTGACAAATTTTTATTTTAAAATTTCCGGATTTTCTTCAAATATTTTATGAGCAATATTATCATTCATTTTAAATGGAACAACATAACCTTCTAATGTGTCAGCTTTTTCTTTTAGTAATTCATTTTCCTGATTTACATATATTTTAGATTTTCCTTTACCATTTTTAGCTTCTTGTACCAAGTTTAAAACTGGTGAATTTCCATCAAATGCTATTACAATTGATTTTCTTCTTTCAAAAATCTCATAATTAAAGCTTTTATATATTCCAAGTTCCTCTGTTTCCGGTGAAATACAAATTCCATCTACATTTTCTGCTAATAATCTATCTTTTACTTTTTCTGTTACTACTTTAGGCACTATGGCATTTACTTCGATGTTTTTATTCATTTCTTTAGCAATATCCACAACTGCTTTTTCATATCCTTGCATTTTGTGACCTACTACTAAATATGCATTATTACTATTTATATTTTTAATAAATTCTTTTAGTGCTTTTATTCCTTCTTCTGATGGCACTGTTTCTCTTCCTTTTGTATTAAAACTTCCTCCTGCTATTACTACTGGTACTTTATCTACTGGCAATTCTTTTATCTTATCTTTTAATTCTTGTGCTGTATCTAAATTACTTGACATTCTTAGTTCTTCTTGGTCTTCTGTCTCTTTCATATTTCTTTCTTCTAATTCTAATACCGCTTCTTTTATTGTTCTTCCATCCAAAAACTTCATGAATTTTTTGCTTTTTTCTTTAAAATATTTTTGACTATGTTCTATTATTTCTTTTTCTGTTTCTCTCATTTTGCTAAATTCTTTTTCTGTTAAGCCTAATAGATTTTGAAGTGCTAATTGTTCATCAATTGTGTCTGAACCATAAAATCCACATCCATCTGTTCCTTGAACACATTTTACACCATTTTTCAAAAATGTTTTTAATGGATGATTTGATAAATCACTTAAATTATTTAATCTTACATTCGAAGTTAATTGGAATTCTATAACTACTCCATTTTTTTCCATCAATTCCATTAATTCATGTCCAGCCTTACTTCCTAAGTCTTCTGAATATAACCCATGTCCAATCCTGCATCTTGGCATTTGTTGTCCTTCTTGCAAAGCTTCTTTTATACACATTATTGATTTTCTAACATTATCTCTTAAACTGTCATTTTCTCCTGCATGTATTCTGATTGTGAAATCTCTGTCTTCTTTTTCAACATATTTTACTATTTCAGTTATTGCTGGTTGTAAATCAGAAATATCATTTATTTCTTCTCCTATGAAGTCACTTCCTACAACATATGGACTTTTTGCTACTGCTTTTAACACATTTACATTTTCTTTTAAATATGTGTTACTTGTTTTTTGGTCTTTTATTATTGTTAATGGTATTCTTCTTATACCAACTAAAAATCTGATTTGTACTCCTGTTTCTTTTTCTATTGTTGGTAAAATTTGATGTATTTCTTCAAGTAACTTTACTGCTGGTTCTCCTGTTTTTGCTAAGTCGGTATCTGTCATTTCTACATATTGTATTCCTTGTCTTTGATATTCTCTTGCTACCCATAATAATTTATCTTGTCTTAATGTATTATTTTTATATGGACTTTCTTCTTTTTTATCTTCTAACATTCTTAATACAATTTTGACTATATCCATTTCAGGTATTTTATTGATTTGTTTTTCTGTAAGTCTTATTTTTTCTGCTGATTGTGTTCCTTTTGCAAATACATATCTATAAATATAGCATTTTTCCAAGTTTGTGAATACGGCTTGACCGTCTTTCATTATTGCAAGACTTGTTCTTATTTTATCTATATTGTATTCTGCATTTTCTAAGTTGTTTAGTATAAAGTCTGCAAAATTTACAAATGTATTATCATCTATTTTTCTTATTTTATATTTTCCTTGTAATGGCACATCTTCAAATTGTTTTTCAACTTTTTTTCTTTGTATATAAATTTTTTCTTCTTGTTCTTTGCTTAATTTTAAATTCAATTTTTTTATGTAATATAGCGGATATCTGATTTGACATGCTATTCCTAATGCTATTAGACAATCTGGTGTTAAGTTTGCATTCATGTGTGTATGTAAATCTGTTCTAAATTTTGATTTTTTTAGTATATATGTTTTTACTATTGTTTTTTCGATTGGTAATTTGTAATTTTTAGTCTGTGACATTAATGTTTTAGTTATTGCTGGTATTTTTGCTTTGATTTCTATTCTGTCTTCAAAAATATTTGCTATTTTTATTCCACCTAATCTAAATATATATACTTCTTCATTGTCTCCATTTATACTTGCTGGTATTTTTCCTATTATTATTTTCATGTCTTTTTCATTTTTTACTGTTTCTACATTACATATTTTGGCTAAGTTTGTAATTAAATTTCCTGAGTTATGATTTGGTGTTTCTAATACATATGTTATTTCATCTTCACTTGTTTTGCTTAAATTTACTATTATATCTTTTTCTTTGTCTAAATAAAATTTGCTTACCATTGCTTTCTCTCCTTTTATTATTCTCTTTTTACAAATATTAATCTATATTGTATCATATTTATAAGCTTTTAGCAATAGTTATGTAAAGTTTTGCACATTTTATTCCGCTTTTTTTCCGTGCAATTTTGCACACCTGAGATCGCTTTTTTTCCGTGCACTATTTTCTTAATTCAGCGCCACATTTTTTAGAAACTGTATCAATGATTTTCTCCATTGAACTATTAACTTCTTCATCTGTTAATGTCTTTTTATTATCAGAGAATGTTAATGAATATGCCATAGATTTTTTATCTAAACCAATTCCTATGCCAGTATAAACATCAAATATTTCGATGTTTGTAAGTATGCTTCCTCCACCATTTTTTATAGCTTTTTCTATTTCTTCTGATGTTAATGATTTGTCAACCACAAATGCTACATCTTTTTTTACACTTGGAAATTTTGAAATTTCTTTATATTTCATTTTTCCTACTCTGTTTTTGAATAACTCATCTAGGTTTATTTCTAAAACAAATACATTTTCCATTGTTACATTTGGATGTATTTTTCCGATAATTCCAATATTTTTTCCGTCTACAGTAATATATGCACTTTGTCCTGGATGCATTTCTTTTGGCATTTCTCTTTTTTCAAATTTGTATCTGCCTTCATATCCAAGATAATCTAGCATTTCTTCTGCTATTCCTTTGATTGTATAGAAATCCACAACTTTTGAATTGTCTAGTCCAGTTGAGTATTTTCCTGTCATTAATGCACATAATTTAGTATCTTCTCCATATACTTCACCTTTTTTGTAGAATCCTTTTCCTATTTCAAATATTGATATGTCTTTTTGGCTACGTGCAGAATTGTATTCATATATTTTATATAATGATGGTATCATACTATATCTTAATGTATTTCTGTCTTCTGTTATTGGGTCTAATAGTTTTAATGGTTCAAACTCATCTAGAGTATACCCATTTACTTCTTTATCATTTATTAAAATATATGATAGTGTTTCATTTAATCCTAATGCTATCATTTTGTTTCTTATTTCTCTTTGTGTTTTGTCATAACTTCCTTTTCTCATTGGTACTACTGGAAGTTTTCCTTGAATATTGTCTACTCCATATATACGACTTACTTCTTCAATTAAGTCCTCTTTAATTGATATATCCATTCTTCTTGATGGTACTGTCACTTCTATTTTTTCTCCATCTATTTTATATGTAAATCCTAATTTTCTAAATACATTTAGAATTTCTTCATTTGGAATTATTGTTCCTAAAACATCATTTATGTTTTTAAATGTTATTTCTATTTTTTTGTCTTCTTTATTTGTTTTGTCATATACTATAGTTCCTGTAACAACTTTTCCACCTGCGTATTTTTCTAATAATGCACATGCTCTTTCTATTGCCATATATGTTCTATTTGGATCTAAACCTTTTTCAAATCTATTGCTTGCTTCACTTCTTATAATTTTCTTAGATGTTAATCTAACTTTTACTGAATCAAATATTGCTGATTCAATAATTATATTTTTGGTGCCTGGTTCTACTTCTGTTTCAAGTCCTCCCATAACTCCTGCAAGTCCTACACCATGTGTGCTATCTGCTATTACTATATCATCTGCACTTAATGTTCTTTCTATATTATCAAGTGTAGTTAATTTTTCTCCCTCTTCTGCCATTCTTACAACTAATTTGTTTCCAAGTCTATCTGCATCATAGAAGTGTAGTGGTTGGCCTAATTCTAACATTACATAGTTACTAATATCTACTACATTATTTATTGGTCTTATTCCTGATGCAATTAATCTATTTTTTATGAATGTTGGGCTTTCTTTGATTTCTACATTTTCTACTTTTTTTACTAATAACATTTTGCAGTTTTCTGTTTTTACTTCTGTTTCAAAATTTTTATTGATATCTTCTCCTTGTTCACTGTGGCTTAAATTTACTTCTTTTACTTTTTTATCATAAATTGCTCCTATTTCATATGCCATTCCTAATATACTTAATAAATCTCCTCTATTTGCTGTTAATTCAAAGTCAATTACACCATCATCCATTTGCATATATTTAATTGGGTCTTCTCCTATTACTGCATCTTCTCCTAATTCAGCTATTCCTTCTGAATCTTCTGGCTTTAAGAATTTATGTTCTAACCCTAATTCTGCAATTGAACATAACATTCCATTTGATTCTTGACCTCTTATCATTCCTTTTTTTATAGTTTTTCCAGGAAGTTCTGCTCCATCTAATGCTACTATTACTTTTAGTCCTTTTCTAGCATTTGGTGCACCACATACAATGTTTAAAATCTCATTTCCTACATTTACTTTACATAGATGTAAATGGTCTGAATCTGGATGTGCTGTGCATTCTACTATCTCTCCAATTACTAGTTTTGTTGCATTTATTAATCTTTCTGCTGAATCATATTCATTTCCTACTCTTGTCATGTCTTCTGCTAATTGTTTTAAGTTAACATCGACATCTACATAGTCTTTTACAAAATTTGTACTTAGTTTCATTTCATATCCTCCTCGTCTTTTCTATCAAATTGTGATAAAAATCTAATGTCATTCGCATATAAATATCTCATATCTGGAATTCCATATTTGAACATAGCTAAACGTTCTAACCCTGTTCCAAATGCAAATCCACTATATTTTTCTGGATCATATCCATTCATTTTTAGTACATTTGGATGTACAATTCCTGAACCTAGTACTTCTATCCAACCTGTTTGTTTGCATAGATTACATCCTTTTCCACCACATTTAAAGCAAGTAACATCTACTTCATATGATGGCTCTGTGAATGGGAAATAGCTTGGTCTAAAACGTAATTCTGAATTTTTTCCTATTAATTTTTTAACAAATACTTCTAGCGTTCCTTTTAAATCCGCAAGTGAGACATTTCTTTCTTTTTTGTCTATTACAAGTGATGTGAATGTGTTGCATCATCTTCTCTACGATATGTTTTTCCAGCACATATCATTCTTATTGGTGTTTTTTCTGTGTTTGCTAACATTGTTCTTGCTTGAACTGCTGAAGTTTGTGTCCTTAATAAATATTCATTTGTTATATAAAAACTGTCTTGCATATCTCTTGCTGGATGTCCTTTGGGTAAGTTTAATCTTTCAAAACAAAATTCATCTGTTTCTAGTTCAGGACCTGATACTACATCATAACCCATTGATACAAATAAGTCTTCTATTTCTTCTATTACTCTGTTTACTGGATGTTTGCTTCCTCTTTTTATTTTTGTTCCTGGTAATGTAATATCTATTGTTTCTTCTTCGATTTTTTCTGCTAACATGTTTTCCATTATTGCATCTTCTGCAATTGCTATTTTTTCTTCTATTGTTTTTCTTGCCTCATTTACTAATGCTCCCACTTTTGGTCTTTCTTCTGGTGATAGTTTTCCTAATCCTTTTAATAAATTTGATAATTCACTTTTCTTGCCTAGCATTTTTACTTTTAGTTCTTGCAATTCTTGTGAATTTTTTATTTCTTTGATTTTTTCTTCTGCTTGTTTTTTGATTTCTTCAATCTTGTCTTGCATTTTCCTTCCTCCTTATAATTCCTCCTTATAACTTAAAAAGAGCCTATTCATCCTTTTTTAGGACGAATGGCTCTTTCGTGGTACCACCTAAATTTATTAATTATGCTTTTTTTGCACTTAATTAACCTCTTTATAGTTTTAACGGTTCAACCGCTTCTTTCTACTTGCTTTCGCTTTTAAAAGAAGTCCTCGAAAGTGAAATTTCAATATATATTCATTAATAGCTCTCAGCTTTGCTATTTTCTCTGTAAATGTTTTTTTATATATTTACTTTGCTTTTTCTTAGGATTTGTTTCAAATCAAGCTTATTATACCACTTTGTTTTATATTTGTAAATACATAGTCAAAAACCTGTTGGAATTTTTCCAACAGGTTTTTTTCAAAATTATTTACGTTCCATTTTCAACGAGTTGCTGTTTTCTTAATATTTTAAGCATTAACTCATTATCAACTAACAGCTTGTATTCCTTGTCGTTTAAGAAATATTTTGTTACCAGTTTCAGATATTGGTTAGCTTCCTTTGCTTGGTCAATAGTTTCAAATTCAAAGGCATCTTGTAGTGTCATATCAACCAAAGTAATGTCAGAAACATCTTCTGTTTTTACCTCGCCTTCCATTGGCACTACCGAAATTTTTGTTCCATATTCCGGAAGCTCTCCATGATATCCTGGTGCTACCAAAAAGATTACTCTTTCATCAAGTTTTTGAATTTGTTCAGTTAGAGTTTCTCTTTCTACAATTAATGATTTTAGATAAGATACAATTTCAACTTCCTCATCTCTTAGTTGTTTACACTCTTTTTCTGCTGTTGTAACTGTATAAGATGCCTTTTCCAAAACTTCTTTTGCTTGTTTCAATTTAGATTCAGCATTTTCTAAATTTTCCTCTTTTTTCTGCTGATTTTTAATTCTTTCTTCTACCTCTTTATCTACTCTTTTTAGCTTCTCCTCTAAAGCATCTCTTTCTGCTATGGTATCTAAATTTTCTGCTACATGATTTTCAATTGGTTTCGAAGAAATTTTCTTCCTTTTGGTCATACCTTCTCTAATTGCTCTGTACCTGGCATCAGCTTTTACAAGCCTCGGATAATCCCGATCATTTACTACTCTGGCGGCCACTGTTTTAAACTCTGCTTCTGTCATACCATACTTTTCCGCTAAGTCTGAAAATGTTTTATGCCCTTCCAACATTTGAGCTATAACTGTTTGTGCTGTTACCCGTAAATTCTTTTGAATCATTTTATATTCCTCCTTTAGGCATTTTGCATAACTATTTTATCATATATTTATATATTTTTCAATACTATGTTAACCTTTTTTTAATTTCCTATTGGTGCAAAATCATCTGTTACAATTTTTCCAGTTATTTCTAGATCACTTATCTGATTATTTAAGTATCCAGAGTATTCATCTTTCTTTGAGTTATCTACTTCTGTTTCTCCCTTGATTCCAACTAGAATTAAATTTTGTTTTCTTGAATTTTCCAAATCTGCCACTCTATATATTTTTACATCATCAAATATAGCTTTATAAGTTGTATATTCATATTTTATAAATTTTGAATCTTGACCTTCTAATGAAGAAATTATATTTGTAATCACAACCCCCTTTTCATTTAACATATTTTTTGCATTTGTCAATGCTTCATATGTTGTTAATTCAAATGGTGCATTTACTCCTTTAAACGCATCAATTAAAATTGTATCATATTTGTTTTGGCTGTAATTCAAGAAGCTTCTACCATCTTGGCTATATGTTTTCAATCTCTCATCATTAACATTTAACCCAAATTGTTCTTTCGCAATTTGGGTCATTTTATCATCTATTTCTACTACATCTATTGTTTTATCTTTGTATTTTTGTAAATAGTGAATTGGATATGTATATGCTGCTCCCCCTATTAAAAGAGTTGATTTAGCATCTTTATTAAGATATTCAAATAAATCATAATATTCTAAATATTTTGCTCCCATTTTACCAGTTTCTGTATCTACATATGATTCTAGTCCTGTATCTACTTGTAATGTTTTATAGGTTGTTTTTTCTGTTTGTATTCTCTTTACCCAAATTCTACTATATTGCGAATCTGTGTCTAATACTATATCTGTGTTAACAAGTTTAAATGTTATTTTCCCTAAAGCAATTAGCATTGTCATTATAAATACAAAGAAAATACTTTTAACTATAACCTTCTTATCTATTTTTTCTCTTGCAATTAATGACATTATAAATAGTATTATTGTTACACCAATATTTATATTGCTAACTCCTATATTAGGAATTAGTACAAATCCCATTAAGAATGTTCCCACTATACTTCCAATAGTTGATAATGATGATATTCTTCCTGATAATGAACCTATTTCTTGCTCTTCCATACTTTTTATTTTTACTGCATACGGCGAAATCATTGCTAATATAAAACTTGGAATTGAAAATACTATTATTGCACATATTATTGCTGCTATTATTAAATTTGGTATTATACCTGCTAATATTTTTACAACACAAATTTCCAATAATGGAATTGTACTTGTAGCTAATGCGGCATATAACAAAATATTAGCTAACTTATTTATATTAGCATCTTTATCTGCTTTTTTTCCTCCTATCCAATATCCAAAGCTCATACTTACTAAAATTATTCCTATAATACTTGTCCATACTACATTTGAGCTTCCTACATATGGCGATAATACTCTTGCTGCTATCAGTTCCAATCCCATTCCTATTGCTCCGCCTAAAAATACTATTGTTTCTAATTTATATTTTTTCATACCTTCTCCTTTTCATTTTTTACATTATAACACTTCTCTTCTGTTTTTGCATATTTTTTATATACTAATTATATATTAAATTCTAGAATCAATAAAAGTTGGCAATTAAAAACCAACTTTCATTTTATCTTTTTACTTTTTTAATTGAATGTGTACATCATCTAATTGTTGTTTGCTTACAACTGATGGTGCTCTCATTAACAAATCTCTTGCTCTTTTATTCTTAGGGAATGCTATTACTTCTCTAATGTTAGTAGAATCCGCAATTAACATTACCATTCTATCTACCCCTGGTGCAGCTCCTGCATGTGGTGGTGTTCCATATTGGAATGCATTATATAATGCTCCAAATCTATTTTTTACATCTTCTTCTGTATAACCTGCTATTTCAAATGCTTTTACCATTATTTCTGGATCATGGTTTCTTACTGCTCCTGAGGCCATCTCATATCCATTACATACTAAATCATATTGATATGCAAGTATTTCTAATGGGTCTTTATTTTCTAATGCATCTAGTCCGCCTTGTGGCATTGAGAATGGGTTATGGCAGAAGTCTATTGTTCCTTCATCTGATAATTCGTACATTGGAAAATCTACAATGAAACAGAATTTGTATACATTTTTTTCTATTAAATCTAAACGCTTTCCTAATTCTATTCTAACTAATCCTGCAATTTTTTGAGCTTTATAGAATTCATCTGCAACAAAGAATATACTGTCTCCTGCTTTTACTCCAAATTCATTTTCTAATTTTGCTTTTGCCTCTTCTGTTATAAATTTAGCAATTCCTCCTTGTACTGTTCCATCCTTTTCGAATTTTGTCCATGCTAGACCTTTTGCCCCAACTTCATCTGTTGTTGCAAATTCTGTCATTTTATCAAAGAATTTTCTTCCTTGTTCTGCTCCATTTGGCACAACTATTGCTTTTACTGTTTTGTCTTTAAATGCATTAAATTCTATATTTTCAAATACTTTTGTTACATCTTGTATTATTAATGGATTTCTTAAGTCTGGTTTATCAATACCGTATTTTTCCATTGCTTCTAAATATGGAATTCTTACAAATGGTCCTTCATCAACTTTCCAATCTGTAAATTTCTTAAATGTATATGGTACTACTTCTTCTATTACTTTAAACACATCTTCTTGTGTTGCAAAACTCATTTCAAAGTCTAATTGATAAAATTCTCCTGGTGCTCTATCTGCACGTGGGTCTTCATCTCTAAAGCATGGTGCAATTTGAAAATATTTATCAAATCCGCTTACCATTAATAATTGTTTGAATTGTTGTGGTGCTTGTGGTAATGCATAAAATTCTCCTGGATTAAGTCTACTTGGTACTAAGTAGTCTCTTGCTCCTTCTGGTGAAGAATTTGCCAATATTGGTGTTTGTATTTCTGCAAATCCAAGTTCGTCCATTTTATCTCTTAATGTTTTCAATATTTTTGAACGTAATAATATTGAATCATGTAATTTTTTATTTCTTAAGTCTAAAAATCTATATTCTAATCTTAAATCTTCTCTTACTTCTTGGTCTGTATTTACTTCAAATGGTAATATATTTTTACATTTTCCAAGTACTTCTATTTTTCCAGTAACAACTTCTATTTCTCCTGTTGCCATTTTAGGATTTTTATTACTTCTTTCCACAACTTTACCACAAATGTGTATACAACTTTCTGTTGTTAATTCTTTTGCTTGTTCTTGCAATTGCTCATCATTTATTACTATTTGTGTAATTCCAAATTGATCTCTTAAGTCTATAAATATCATTCCACCTAAGTTACGAATTTTTTGTATCCATCCTGATAGTTCAACTTCTTCCCCTACGTTTTTGATATTTAATTCTCCTAAATTATGTGTTCTATACATATGCACTCCCCCTATATGTGCTGATTTTTATTTTATACTTTCCTATTTTACTACATATTGTTGAAAATATCAAGGTTTCATAATATTTTTTGCTTTTACAAATACCCAAATACGTTACTACTTTTTTTATCTTCCTAATGCATTTTTATTGTTTTCTTGTATTTCATTATTTTGCATTTTTTCCTGTTCAGCAATATTCTTAGCTCCTTCCATATTCTTAGCATTAGTTCCAAATGTATGATAAAGCCCATTTCCTGAAAGTTGATCAACAAACTGTTGATGAGCACTCTTAGTTTTTGATTCTTGTATTTTAGATGATTTCATATTAGCTACAATATTATACTCATCATCTTTCATTCCTTTTACATTTTCCATTTCCTTTTCGAACATAGCTCTATTTTTATCTAGAGGACTCATTTTACTTATTTTCTCCATGTTTTGTAACTTTTCTTCTAACTTATTCATCATTTTTTGTAACCATTTTAATACTGGATTTTTTCCATTATACACAGTTAAAGCCTTTGAATTTTGTTTTTCTTTATCTTCAATAAAATCCTTTGGTTCCCTTTCTATTTTAGCTTCTAACTCATCTATTTGCATCTTTCTCTCTAAAATTGTTTCTGCTAGTTCTTGAACAGCACTAGGATTATGAGCTAGTGTTCCCATTTGCATTCTTTCATGGTATATTCTTTCTGCCTCCACTTGTTCTTGTTTCAATAATTCCAATTGTTCATTTAATGTTTTGGAACCTTGTGTTTCATTTTCATTCATATCAAATTCTCCTCTATTATACTATTTTATTTGCAATTTCTGCAATTCTTTTTTGGCATCTTCCACTCCACTGTCAGCCGCTTTTTTTAATAAACGTATTGCGTATTCAGAATTCTTTTTTATATTTATTCCATTCTCTTCTCCGTAATAGTAAATTAGTCCCAATTTATACTGAGCTAATGAAAAACCATTTTCCGAAGCCTTTTCATACCAATATATTGCTTTTTCTTCATCTATTTCTGTTCCTTCACCACATAAATACGCTTGACCTAACATAAGTTGTCCTACTGCATATCCTTTTTCTGCTGATTTTTTAAAATACTTAAATGACTCTTCTACATTTTTCTTTCCAATTTGTCCAGCATAATTAATCCATCCTATACGATAGGATATAACTCCTTTATTGTCACTTATGTCTTGATAAAAACTCAAAGCTTTCTTATAGTCTTGTTCTACATATTGTCCAAAATAATATAAATTTCCTAAAATTAGTTTAATTCGTTCTTCCTCATTTTGGGTTTTAATATATTTTTCACTATTTTCTAATATTTTGTTACAATATTCATATGTTTTTTTATAGTTTTTTATTATATTATAATACGCCTCTACTAGCATCAATAAAGATAATCTGTCCTCAAATTTATCATATAATTCTTCAAATATTTCAATAGCCCTTCCTGTATTTTTTTCTGTACCATCTCCATAATACAGCATCATTGCAAAATAGTATTTAGCATCTTTGTCATTTCTGTTATATTCTAATGCTTTTGTTATATATTTGAATGCTTTTGTATAATCTGTTTCTACAATATTACCAAGATAATATATTTCCCCTAAATAATAATTCACTTTCATATTCTCATTTTTTTCTGCCAACTCTTTAAACATATCAAATGCAATTTTTTTATCTTTATTAACTCCTAATCCATAATAATAACTTACTGCCAAACTATATTTAGCCTTTTCAGATCCAAGTTTAACCGCATCTTTTAATAACTCTGCTGTTTTTTCATCATTTTTTTGCACTCCATTTCCTATTGCATATCTGTGTGCTAATTCGTTCATTGCTTCTGTATTTTTTTGTTCTACAAGAACTTCTAATTCCTCAATGCTCTTATTTTTCATATTAACTCCTTAAATTTTATATTACAATTTTATCATACACTTTTCTATTCTATTTTGCAATAGTTGTTCAATTTATTTTAGCAAAAAAAATATATTAAGAACCTGCACCTATTCTTAATATATCATTGTATGTTACAAATAAAGATAATGCAATTAAAATTGAAAAGCCTAACATTTGTATTTTAGCCTCTGTTTCCATTTTCATTGGTTTTCTTCTTATTATCTCTATAATTAATATTAAAATTTTTCCACCATCTAATGCTGGAATTGGAAGTAAATTTGTTACTCCAAGTGATACTGATATTACAGCTAATAAGTTAAGATAGTTAATTATTCCGTTAGTTTTTACTACTACTTCCGAAATACCAACAATTCCTACCATTTGGTCTGTTTGTAGACCTCCTGTAAATAACATTTTTATGCTATCAAATATCGAAGTTATAAATTTTCCAGTATTTTGAGCACCATAATATATTCTATTTGCTATAGTATCTCTTGTTGGATCTACAAATTGAATTCCAACTGTTGAAACTAATATAAAATATACTAATATTCCAAACACAATATTCACAGTTGCACCTGCAAGTACTATTGCAATTCTTTTCCATACGCTTGCTTTTGAAAAAGAACCTGGTGCATCTGATTCTTCTTCTTCTCCTTCCATATTGCAAAAACCTCCAAGTGGTATCATTCTTAATGAATATTTTGTTTCTTTTCCTTGTTTTTGCCATAATATTTTTCCAAATCCTATTGCAAATTCATTTACTTTTACTTTACATAGTTTTGCAACAAGAAAATGTCCTCCTTCGTGTATAAACACTAGAAATCCTAATAAAAATATTATTTTTATTGTATTAATAAAAAGAACCATCAAATTTTATTTCCTCCCAATTGGTATTCCTATATTCTATCTATATTCACCATTATTTGGCATTTGTCCTAACTTAGATTTTTTTTTAGAATTTTGCTTTGGTATTCGTTCATTAAATTTAATACCATCTCTTTTTCTTCTTTACTTGCATTTCTTTTATTCATAGAGTCTAGTACTTCTTTTATTCTTGGTTGTAAAGTTCCAATTACTCTATCATATTCTTCTTCTCTTGCTCCTAGAACTGCATCTTTTGCTCCTGAATATCCAAATTTTCTAGCATATTTTGATATATATTTCTTGCCTTCTAATGCCAATTTTATCTTTTCTTTTCTTTCATCATTGTGTGCAGAATATACATTTATAGGCTGATCCGGAGTTTCACCTCTAGCAAATATTTCTAACACATCATATTTTCCTGTATTTTCAATATAATCTATTGTATTTGGCATTCCTATATAAGTTTGATTGTGATGCTCAGGTGTTACTAATCTTCCCCATCCTTTAGTACTTACTTGACCTTCATATCTTTCTAAAATAGACATTCTACTTTCTAAATCACATGTTGCAATTCCTCTTACTACTACTGTATATCCAAGATTTTCTAATTCTGTAATTGACTCGTCTGCAATTCTATTATTTTTCATTGTACCTTCAAATATAATATTATATTTTTCTCTACGTAGTTCCTCAAACAACTGACTAGTCCAAGTATTGCTTTCTTGGTCTGTTATAATTGTATACATATCTGGATATAATTTTGCAATTTCTTCACTTTGTGGATGAAATGGTTTTATTTCATCACTATTGATTATTATTACATTTTCGTCAGTAAACATTTTTGTTGAATATCCAATTATTCCACTTTTTCCGGCACCTGTTTGTCCTCCTATAATTACTGCAATTGGATTGCTTACAGGTATTTTTCCTCCTGTATATATTCTTTTTATTGTTTGATAATATTGTTCATGTTCTTCATCTGTTAATTTGTATTTTTTCAATATTTCTTCTTTATTCATCTTCTATTCACCTTTTACTTCTTTACCATATACATTTATTATTTTTTCTATTATTTCATTATCACCTTGATACATTTTTGTTTTTTCTTTAAGTAATTTTTCTATTTTTTCTTCTGATTGTTCTTCTCTCGAAGTTTTTGCAATTTTTGCGGCCATTATTTCTACCGCGATTTCTAATTTTGTATTTGCATTCATTTTTATCAATCCTATATCTACTATATTTAGATTTTTGGTTATATCTATAAACCTTTAAATTAAACTTAATAATATATAAGCATATGGTGCTAAAAACATTAAACTATCTATTCTATCTAGCATTCCACCATGCCCTGGTATTAAATTACTATAATCTTTTATATCTACATATCTTTTTATACTAGAAGCTGCAAAGTCTCCTAACTGACCTGCTATACTTAATATTGCTGTTATTATTCCTATAAATACATATGAGTATTGAACTTCAAAAATTGAATTTATTGCAACTGTATAAATAAGTGCAATTATAACTGCTCCTAATATTCCTGCTATGCATCCTTCTATTGATTTCTTTGGACTTACTTTGCTAAATTTATGTTTTCCAAATCTTTTTCCTATTAGATATGCAAATATATCTGTTCCCCAGGCTGCAATTATCGCATACCATACAAGTATTATTCCATGTTCTGCTCCTCTTAATAATGCTATAAATAGTATATTGCCTATTACATATATTATTCCAAAAAGTGTATATGCTATATCTTTAAAGTTTATTTTCATATTTGTTATTATTACATGTGCAAATAATATTAAATTTATTAATGGTATTGCTATTAATACTATCATTTTGTTTATTTGTTCTGGTACATTTTCTGGCAAAATATGTACTAATGCTATTGCAACACATGATAAATATCCTACCCATCTTACAGGTTTCGATTCTTTTGCAACCGCATTAAAATATTCTTGCATTCCTAGCATTGCAACTATCATTAGGAAAATATCTACAACATATTTATTTCCAAATGTCAATATTAATACTACTAATGGAAATCCCAATAATGCCGATGTTAATCTTTTTATATCCATACATTCTACCTCTTCTTCTGCTTTATTTTAGTTTGCTCCAAATTTTCTTGTTCTTTTTTGGTATTCAATTATTGCCTCATCTAAATCTGCTTCTGAAAAATCTGGCCAATTTTTATCTACAAATAAAAATTCCGAATATACTACTTGCCAAGGTAGAAAATTACTTAAACGTATTTCTCCACTTGTTCTTATAACTAAATCTGGGTCTGGTTCCCCTGCTGTATATAGATTTTGTGATATCATATCCTCATTTATATCTTCTACTTTTAATTCTTTATATTCTACTTTTTGGGCTATTTTTTTAACTGCTCTTACTATTTCGTCTCTTCCTCCATAATTTAATGCTATATTAAATGTTATTCCTGTGTTGTTTTTGGTTCTTTCCATACAATTTATTATACTTTTTTGCATTCCTTGTGAAAGTGCTGTGATATCTCCAAGGACTTTTACTTTAATGTTTTCAGAATCTGCTCTTTTACTATAATCATCTAAATAGCTCTGAAGTAAAAGCATAAGTGCTTTTACTTCTTCTTCTGTCCTTTTCCAGTTTTCTGTTGAAAATGCATATACTGTTATGTATTTTAGTCCGATTTTGTTTGCATATCTTACTATGTTTTCAAGTGTTTTGGCTCCCGCTTTATGCCCAAAACTTGCAGGCTTTCCTTGCACTCTTGCCCATCTTCTATTTCCATCCATGATTATTGCTATATGTTTTGGCATGTTTTCTTCATTAAATTCCATTGTTTTCTCCTTGCTATACACTCATAATTTCAGTTTCTTTATTTGCTAGTATTTTGTCTATTTCTTCGATGTTCTTGTCTGTTATTTTTTGAATTTCTGTTTCTGCAACTTTTAATTCATCTTCTGTTATTTCACTATTTTTTTGTTTTGCTTTTGCTTCATCTATTCCGTCTCTTCTGATTGCTCTTACTGCTACTTTTGCTTCTTCTGCAATTTTCTTTATTTCTTTTACTAATTCTTTCCTTCTCTCTTCATTTAATTCTGGAAAAGCAAGTCTTATTACTTTTCCATCATTATTTGGATTAATTCCAATGTCTGATGCTAATATTGCTTTTTCTATGTCTTTTAATACACTCATATCCCATGGTTGAATTACTATCATTCTCGCTTCTGGAACTGATATTCCTGCCATTTGGTTGATTGGTGTTGGTGTTCCATAATATTCAACCTTTATTTTATTTAATATTGCAGGATTTGCTCTTCCTGCTCTTATTTCTGATAATTTTTCTTGGTAAGCTCCTATTGATTTTTCCATTCTTTCTTTTAAATTTGTATAATCCATGATTTTCTCTCCTTTATTTTTATTTTTTGTCAACATTTTTAAGATACTATTGTTCCTATTTTCTCTCCTTTAACAGCTCTTACTATATTTTCTGGGTCTGCTATTCCAAATACTAATAATGGAATATTGTTATCTCTACACATTGCAGTTGCTGTTGAGTCCATAACTTTTAGATCCTTATTTAATACATCTAAATATGATATTTCTTCAAATTTTATTGCGTCTTTTTGAATTTTTGGATCTGCAGAATATACTGCATCTATTGCTTTTCCTAATAAAATTATATCTGCTTTTATCTCTGTTGCTCTTAATACTGCTGCTGTATCTGTTGTAAAGTATGGATGCCCTGTTCCGCATGCAAATATTACTACTCTTCCTCTACTTAAATGCTTTTCAGCTTTTCTTTGTATAAATGGTTCTGCAATTTCTCTCATTTCTATTGCAGTTTGCACTCTTGAGTGTATTCCTCTTACTTCTAACGCATCTTGTAATGCTAATCCGTTCATTGCTGTTGCTAACATTCCCATGTAGTCTGCTGTTGTTCTTTCCATCTCTAGTCCTTGTCTTCCTCTCCAGAAGTTTCCTCCACCAACTACTATTGCTACTTCTACTCCCATTTCTACTACTTCTTTTATCTTATCACATATTTTTCCTACGACTTCAGGATTTACTCCTGTTTTTTGCTCTCCTGCAAGTGCTTCTCCACTTAATTTTAAAAGTACTCTTTTATATTTTGCTTCTGACATCTTATATCAATCCTTTCTTTGGAATATTTATTATTTCTTATCATTGTTGCTATTTTATCATACTTTTTTTAAAATTAGTAGTATTTTATTAAAATTTTATTAATTTTATAAATTGCAATAAAGCACACCTGAGATCGCTTTTTTTCTGTGCACTATGCACTTTTATTTTACTATTTTGCCTAACAAATTGCAATGACTTTTGAATCGATTTTTAATTTTTATTGTTACTATTCAAACTAAAAAATAAATTATGTACTACGAAAAGGGACCGCACTATGCGATCCCCCTTCTAAACTAATTTCGTGTAATGGAGCAGTTATATAACCCTCCCTGATACACAGATTCCTTCTCTATCTTGATTTCTGGAAATCTATTTTCCAGTTTTCTGATTTCACCGGGATACAATCTTCTCGGCAAATTTGAAGCATTTGATTTTAAGAATCCATCAATTGCCTCATAGTGTGATTCCATCCGTGTTAACTTTCCTGCTGTCATAGTTCTGTCCTCCATTTTCTTTAGTTTATTTTATTAAAAAGCCATTGGTTATTATACAACAATTTCTGTGATTTGTAAATACTATATGCCTAAAATTTTCTTAGCTATATCAACATCTTCTTGATTTGCTTCTCTTACACCTTCTAATGGGTATTCTAATCCAAGTTTTTCCCATTTGTATTTTCCCATATTATGATATGGTAAAATTTGAATTTTCTCTACTGTTTTTAATGTTGATAGAAAATTTTTTAGCTTTAACAAATCTTGTCCATCATCTGTATATCCTGGTACTAAAACTTGCCTTATCCACATTTTAATATTATTATCACTTAAATATCTGGCAAATTCTAGTTCTTTTTTATTTGAAACTCCCACAAGTTCTTTGCATTTTTCATCATCAATGTGTTTTATATCTAACAATACTAAATCTGTATATTTTAAAACTTCTTTTATTCCATCTGTTAGTGCAAACATTCCTGAGGTATCAACACAAGTATGAATACCATTTTCTTTTAATTTTTTAAATAATTCTAGCACAAAGCTCGCTTGTATTAATGGTTCTCCACCAGTTACAGTTACTCCACCTCCTGATGGTATAATATAATTTTTATATCTATTTATTTTTTCCACAATTTCATCTACTGATTTATACTCTCCACCATTTATGTCCCATGTATCACGATTATGGCAGTATTTACATTGTAGATGACACCCTTGTAAAAATAGTACAAATCTTATTCCCGGTCCATCAACTGTGCCAAAACTTTCTATTGAATGTACCTTTGCATAATATCTTAAATCTTTTTCCATTTTTTCTTCTTTCTCAATAAAATTTAATTAAAAAAAGAATAGTTATATTGCTAGGCAAAAATCATTCAAAATACCAGAGGCGTACTTAGGTACGTTGAGGATTTTTGAATGATTTTTAACGAAGCAAGATGGCTATTATTTTTTAAATTCTCTCATGAATTGTTCTATTAATAACATCTAATTGTTGTTCTCTTGTTAATTTTGTAAAGTTAACTGCATATCCAGAAACTCTGATTGTAAGTTGAGGATATTTTTCTGGATGTTCCATTGCATCTTCTAGTAATGCTCTATCAAATACATTTACATTGATATGATGTCCTGTTTCTGCAAAGTATCCATCTAGCATACTTACTAAGTTACTTACTTTTGTTTCTTCATCTTGACCTAGCGTTGCTGGTGTAATAGCAAATGTAAATGAAATTCCGTCTTCTGAATCTTCAAATGGTAATTTTGCAATTGAGTTCATTACTGCTAATGCTCCATTTACATCTCTACCATGTAATGGGTTTGCACCTGGTCCAAATGGAGCTCCCTCACGTCTTCCATCTGGTGTGTTTCCTGTTGCTTTTCCATATACAACATTTGATGTGATTGTTAATATTGATAATGTTTGTTTTGAATCTCTATATGTTGGATGTTTCTTTAATTTATTTAAGAATCTTCTAACAACTTCTACTGCTATATTATCAACTCTATCATCATCATTACCAAATTGAGGATATTCTCCTTCTATTTGATAATCTACTGCTAATCCAGTTTCATCTCTTATTACTTTTACTTTTGCATATTTGATTGCTGAAAGTGAGTCTGCTACTACTGACAATCCTGCAATTCCACATGCCATTGTTCTAATTATATCTTTATCATGTAAAGCCATTTCTATCGCTTCATATGAGTATTTATCATGCATATAGTGTATTGCATTTAATGCTTTTATATATATTTTTGCAACATAATCCATCATTTGGTCAAATTTTTCTATTACTTCATCATAGTCTAAGTATTCTGATGTGATTGGTGCAAATTTTGGTGTTACTTGTTTTCCACTCTTTTCATCTCTACCACCATTTATTGCATATAATAGTGTTTTGGCTAGGTTTGCTCTTGCTCCAAAGAATTGCATTTGTTTTCCTATTTTCATAGGTGATACACAACATGCTATTCCATAGTCATCTCCAAGTGTTGCTCTCATTACATCATCATTTTCGTATTGAATTGAAGATGTTTTTATTGATAAATTTGCTGTATATCTTTTAAATCCTTCTGGTAGTCTTGTTGACCATAATATAGTTAGGTTTGGTTCCGGTGCTGGTCCTAAATTTTCTAGTGTGTGTAATACTCTGAATGAGTTCTTTGTTACTAATGTTCTACCATCTATTCCCATTCCACCAATACTTTCTGTTACCCATACTGGGTCTCCACTGAATAATTCATTATATTCTGGTGTTCTTAAGAATCTTACTAATCTTAATTTCATTACAAAATGATCCATTAATTCTTGTGCCTGCTCTTCTGTTAATGTTCCATTTTTTAAGTCTCTTTCTATATATATATCTAAGAATGTTGAGGTTCTACCAATACTCATTGCAGCACCATTTTGGTCTTTTACTGCTCCTAAATATCCGAAATATAACCATTGGATTGCTTCTTTTGCATTTCCAGCTGGTCTAGAAATGTCATATCCATATTTTTGTGCCATTACTTTTAATTGGTTAAGTGCTTTTATTTGTTCAGAGATTTCTTCTCTTTCTCTTATTACTTTTTCTGTAAAGTCATCTACATTTAATATTTCTAGCTCTTCTTTTTTCTCTTCAATTAATGTGTCTACACCATATAGAGCTACTCTTCTGTAATCTCCTATAATTCTTCCTCTTCCATATCCGTCTGGAAGTCCTGTTATTAAGTGTGAACTTCTTGCTGCTCTTATGTCTGGTGTATATACATCAAATACTCCATCATTATGTGTTTTTCTTGCTGTATGGAAAATTCTATCTGTTTCTGGATCTACTTCTCTTCCATAAGCTTCACATGATTTTTCTACAATTCTGATTCCACCAAATGGCATTATTGCTCTTTTTAATGGTGCATCTGTTTGAACTCCTACTATTTCTTCTAAGTCTTTGTCTATATATCCTGCCTCGTGTGATGATACTGTTGATATTGTTTTTGTATCAATATCTAACACTCCACCTTGTGCGTCATGTTCTTTTTTGTATAGTTCTAATACTTCATCCCATAATTTTTTTGTTTTTTCTGTTGTTCCTGTTAAAAAGCTCGAATCTCCAACATATGGTGTGTAATTCTTTTGTATAAAACTTCTCACATCTATCTGTCTTTTCCATTCCCCTTTTTCAAAACCTTTCCATTGTTCAAAATCCATATTTTTTACCTCCATTTTTTATTATTACCATTTTTGTTGTTTTTATAATTTACCACTTCGTATTATAATTTTTATATATATTTTTGTCAATGATTTTTGACTTAATTTTGAAATAAAAAAGCGAGTCTAAGATTTTCTATCAAATGCAAATTTTAAGAAAATCTAAGACTCGCCATATTTATCTAGTACAGAAAGTCCTCCTACAAGGAGAACTTTCCTACTATATAAAAGAAGGGAAAACTTTGAGCCATCAAAGTCCTCCTTCTTTTTTCCTCTTTTTCTATTATTTACTTGCGTTGTGCAACTCTTCTTCCTCTCGTTTTGATTTTTATATTTAATTCTTTGTTTGAGCTCATTCTATTTTATCGCTACACAGGACTCAGAGCTACAATTAATAAAGTACTACACGAAAGCCTAAGTTGATGTTGAAATAGAACGTAGGGCTCTTAAAACGGTTGGCGGCTGCAGGATTAAAGAAACCATTGTAGTTATAATCACCTCCTCGTATGGCACAAGGACTTTCTGACATAGCACGAGAAATTAAATTAGCATGTTCTAGTGTAAACTCAATTACATTTCCAGCCAAATCATATATTCCTTGTTTACTAAAATCATCACTTGCTCCCGTTGATAATAATACCATTGTATCTGAATCTTTTATTCCATATGCACCACTTGTCCAATCAAAATTATCAAGTTTGTCATCATAAATAGCATATTTAGAATTTGAATTTGTTATATTCCATGCATTATTAATGTAATTTCCCCAAGATGTACTATCTGTTTTCAAGTCCATTTGACTTGTTCCTTTGGTTTCTAAATATTTTTATACTAAATCCCATTGTACTCCAAACATTAAACTACTTGTATGATTTCCCGATTCCATATTACTTGCTAATGTTTGTGCCTGACTACATGTTACATAATTATATGGATATGCATTTCTTTTTATTACTGGTGTTTCTGTTGGTGCTGTATTTTCATCTCCATCTGTTTTTGGCGCATTTTCTATTCCTGTTTCATATTTTCCTATATAAAATCCTCCATTTTGATATACACTTTTTAACATTGTTTTCTTTAAATTTGTATATTCATCACTTGTTAGTCCTACGCCTGAATAATATTCATCTTTATAATTTGTTCCGTTTCTATATACATCTGTATATGTGTGTAAATCAGTTTCTATTGCTGTATATTCTTCATCTGTA
>MNRR01000043.1 GCA_001916055.1 Clostridium sp. 28_12 | reverse complement strand
TTTCAAAAATATTATTCTTTTATATTAGATTGCGATATTTTTCTAAGCCAAGATAATTTTATAATTTTCAGATTTTCCTATCATTATTTTGTGCTTTTAAACTATAAAAAGCGAGTAACTAGCAATACTAATTATTCGCTCAATTATATTAATTTTTATGTTCTTCTAAATACTTAGTAATTTTTTCAATATAAGGTTGATCTTTTGGTGCATTTCTTTTTTTCTTAAATTCAAGTATTCTTTTTAATTCTTCAACCTGATATCCCTCAATTTCTTCACAAGTAAATTCGTCTTTAGGGTTAGGTATAACCTCAATAATATCTGAAATATGATAAAATCCGCATTTATTTTTATCTTTTTCATCTAAATTATATTCTTCTTTTAATCTGGCAAATAATTCTTCTGATACACATAAATCTAAATCTGCAGTTTTATCTTTTATTCCAAACATAACTAAGCTACCACCACCTAAAATATAATATTCATCTCTAGGCATATTTAAACTTTCCACAAGGTTTAATAATTCTTCTTTGTTCATATTCTTTTCAACTCCTTTTACATATTTTAACATATTTATGTCGACTCGTCAATCATTTAAAAATACTTTTTATTTTATCCCATTTAAGAAAAAGTCGAAAAAATTTTATGTAAAGCATTGACTTTTAATGATGAATATTGTAAAACGCTTATGTAGACAATTTAAACCATATGGAGATAGTATCTCCATGCAACATTCAGAAAGGAGTTCCTTGACATGATGAATATCTTTGACAGGCCTTGTTACCACATTAAGCAGGTAAAAAAGGTTCGCATCCCTAAGGGTAAGCGCAAGAAGTTTAATTCTAAATCTATGCTCTGTGCATGGGTTACTAAACTCTGTCCTGCCCGCTGTGAGAGCTGCTTCTTTAAGTCCAATATGTACCATGATGGTACTCCGGATGAGAAGTATCAGTTCTCTGAGTACGGCGTTGATAGACTGATTCAGTTCATCAACGATTCTAACAATTCTTACCTCATGCTTTCTGGCGGTGGTGAACCCATGGTTCGCAAAGACATCGTTAACCGGATTGGCCGTGAGGTTAAGTCCGACCGTATCGTAATCGTTACAAGTGCCATTTGGGCAAAAACCTATGAATCGGCAAAAAGAACGATTGACGAACTGTACGATAGTTGGAAAAGCAGAAACGATGACTTGGTACTTGTACTCAGGCTTAGCGTTGATTCTTTCCACTACAAGCCTCTTGGCTTCGATGTCATCGACAATGTAATCCGTGTATTCAGAGAATCCTATTCTGATGGTAAGAATTTTCAGCTGAGAATTCACACCATGCAGAACGATCCCACTCTGGAAATAGTTGCAAAGAAGATTGGCAACTGCGAAGTCATCTACAGCGATATCGAATCTGTTTCCGATAATAAGGAAATCATCAAGATTCTTCCCAAGCAGGCTACCCTTAAGTTCGACGAAGGCTATGAAATCAAGGTTGGTCTTTCCAAACTTTTCTTCTCCAATCTCAAGATTGATTTGAATTCTCTTACCGAGGATATTCAGAAATCTCTTGATGTTTTTGAAGAGGATATGAGTGCAAGTGAATATGGCAATCCTTCAATCCTCACAAACTGTGATGGTTCACTTGGTCTCGATTTCTGGATTGACTACAATGGCAATGTTACTACTTGGGGAAATCAGCAGTGGGATAGTCTTTACAATGTATATGTTGACTCTTATCAGGATTTGGTTGATGGAACATTCAATAATATCATCAGCTATTCTTTTCTCGATAAAGGTTACTACTACAGAGAAAGAATTATCAAAACTGTAAACCCTCATGCAGTACTGCGTTCTAAGGCAATGAATCTCAGAGACTATGCTGGTGCTTTCCTTATGGAAGAAGAAAAAACCAAGCTCTACTATGCTGTAAGAGCCATTAAGGATTACCTGGAAGACGGTGTTCTTTCAGAAGATGACATTTCTTTCCTTCCCGGCAATCTTCTTAGTGTCATTCACTCAAGTGTAGACGAAATTACGGCACTCTATAAGGCATCCGATTTTGACATCATCAGCCAGTATTTTGACAAAAAGTCTGAGCTGAACAAGACAGACTGGGAAATCCTGTTCAATCTTATTCGTCTTGGACATTATGATGTATCCGAAAAGCATATTCAGCAGGCAATCGCATATTACAATGAAACCTATTATTGCAATATTACCAGTGTCAATGACATTCCGGACAGCGATGACCCTATTCTTTACGGAAAGTATCATAACAGAATTTCTTTCATGAAAAAAGAGGCGGAGAATTTCTGCCTTAAGATGAAACTCTAATTGAGTACAATCCAAAACTCCCTAGTTGACCAAGTCAACTAGGGAGTTCCCTTTTAAGGAAATATCTTATTAGGTGTTAATCCTGACCCTGCAAAATACTCCATATTATTTATATATTCCATATCTTCATCTGAAATTATAAAATCATATATATCAATATTATCTTTAATCCTTTCTAGATGAGTGGATTTTGGTAATGGTATTACGTTATTTTGAACACACCATCTGACACAAATTTGTGCTACTGATTTTTTATATTTATCTGCAATTCTTTTTAAATCTTCATTATCTAACATTCTTCCAAAACCTAACGGGCTCCAGGCTTCAACAACTATATTATTATTTCTACAATATTCTAAGATTTCTTTCTGCATCATTCCTGGATGAAATTCAATTTGATCAACCATAGGGAAAATATTTGCTGTTTTTCTTAAAGATTCCATATGCTGTATCATAAAATTACTTACACCTATTGCCTTAACTTTTCCCATTTTATATAAATCTTCAAATGCTCTCCAAGTTTCCGCATTTAATTCTTCCCAATTATCAGCTGTCATAGGCCAGTGTATTAAGTATAAGTCTAAATAATCCGTTTTAAGTCTATCAAGTGTTTCCTGAAAAGCCTTAATTGTATTATCATATCCCTTGTCTTCATTCCATAATTTACTTGTAATAAACAATTTTTCCCTTGGTATATTATACTTTTCTATAGTATTTCCTATTAATTCCTCATTTTTATATTTTGAAGCTGTATCTATATGTGTATATCCATTTTCAACAGCAGTTTTTATTGAAAATTCCAATTCTTTCTCATCTTTTATGTGCCAAGTTCCAAAGCCTATTTCTGGAATTTCTATTCCATTATATAATTTTAATCTTCTCATTTTAACTCTTTTTTCCTTCTATATATTTTTTTATATTCTCAATATCTTTTTGATCTTTTTGGGCATTTCTTTTTAATTTAAAATTTAATATTGTATTTATATTCTCCAAATTATATGGCTCTCCTTCTTCCATATCAAACTCGTACTTTTCATTTACTACAACTTCCAAGTCATCATTTATTTTATAAAAACCACATTCATTCCTTTTTTCATCAGTCAAGTTATATTTTTCCTTTATATTATTAAATAATTCTGTTGAAATACATAGGTCTAAATCTCCTGCAATTTCTCTTATTCCTCTCATAACTAAACTGCTTCCACCAACAATATAAAATTCATCTTTTGGAAAATTTAATTCTTTTAACATATTCAAAATATCTTCTTTAATCATATTCATTCTCCCTTTCATCAAATTTTATGTATATATTACCACATTCTTATTGCAATATCAATAGTTTAAAGTATATGAATTTATTTATTTTTCTCATAAAAAATACTCTATAGGAAATTTTCCCATAGAGTATAAAAGTAAAAATACCACATTAAGCCGCTTATAGATTTATCTATTATTGCCGTAGTTTAGGCCATTGATTCTTATAGTATTCAATTGGAACTCGTTTAAAGTTTTGTTTTTATATAACTTTAAATATTCATTTGATACATCTGAATCAAAAATTAAAATATCATCACTACAAACGGTTGTTTTGATTCCAGCAATAGTAATAATCCTAATTGGGTGCGACTCATATGATTCTACCCTTGAAAGCATAACATTGCTAGTTGGACAAATTGTTAAACTAATATTCTTTTCATAAATCTCTTGCATTAAATTTCTGTCTTCAATTATTGACAAGCCATGCTGCAACATATCTAATCCAAGAATATCAATTGCTTCTTTAACTATACTGCTGTCTCCAAATTCGCCTACATGAGCTCTTCTTATGATTCCTAAATTTCCTGCCATATTATAGTATTCAGCAAAATTTTTAACTCCCAACATTTCATCTCCAGTTACATCTATAGAATAAAAAACTCCACTTTCCAATAACTTTTGAACATCCTCATCATTTTTTGGATCATATTTATGCCGGTCAAAGCATAATTCCGGATATATCTGCATACAATCGGAAAATGTTTCTTTTAGTAGCTGTATAAAATAAATAAGGTCATCATACGAATCAAAATGTTTTCTTGCACATAAACCAAAATTCGGAGCAAAAACAGTTATCCCGTCTTTTTTTGCTTGTATAAATGCTGCAAGTGCTCTTAGTGCATAGTCAGTGTTTGCATTTGTTAATTTGCCCTTAATATTGTCATTGCACCATTGGTTCATTTCAGGAATACTTATCAACTTTTTATCTAATACTGGAACTTTGTATCTAGTTAATAAGTATATTACCTCTCTACTTCCGCCATATGGTATATGATTGTGCAAATCACTTTTAGGAATAGTTCTCAATACTGAAATATCATTATTCCTTAAAGCTTTCACAAAGCTGTAACTGTCTAGCACTTTTTTGTCAACTACCCACTCTTCAAGATTATCCCAAAAATATTTGATGGCTGCAATTTCATTAGAATTGTCTAATTTATTAATTAATTCTTCTACTGAAATCCACATATATTTGGAATCTTTCTCAACTGTTAAGTATTTTAGTATCATAGATTCATTTTCAAAAACCAATTTACTTCTAATACTTAATATTGTAGGTAGATTACTTGCCTCTATCATTGAAATCTTATTATTCTCAGTCCTTACAACAGAAACTTCAAGATTTTCATTGATAGAAATAACATATGTCCGCTTTGAGTTTTCAATGTTCATCATGCTTAAATCATTCCTTTCTATGAATATAGTTTTATCCATATACGCTAATGTATAATACAATGATTATAGCATTTTATTCAAATTATGTCAATTATATGCAACCAAAAACAGTAGTGACGAATAAAAATTTTTTTCTTAGAAAATTAAGTTTTTTAAAGTTTATGTTTTAGATATTCTTCGTAATGCAGTATTATCAATACTTTCAAAGCTGTACATTTTTGCCTTTAAAAAGCTTGTTCTTTTGTATTATTAATATATCATTAATGATTTATTGAAGCGTATTTGTATCTTCGTTTGAATAAGTTCTATGTTTATTTGAGTTTCGGTTAAGTGGGCATAAAACTTTCTTCGAAATACTTTTACGCTTCCATATTTTTTTCCGAAATCTCCACATATATTTGAATGTTCTATTATTTGTAATATTAAATGTGTTATCTGTATGATTGTATATATTACCTTAATTGCCTTTATATTTCTTGAATATACATGTTCTAAATCTATTCCACTTGTTACTTTTTGTTCTTTAAATCCTTGATTTTCTATATAGTCCCTTAATCGGGCACAATATATTATTTTATATAAATTTTTCCTTGTTATTTCTCGATTTGTAATCCACATCCATATACTATTTTTTTCTGTTTTCTTGTTTTTTATGATTTGTCTTATTACATTGTTTTACTCGTTCTTCATTTATTTCTTTTTCTAGCCATTCTCTTCTTCTTTTTACTTCTCGTACTATTTCTATGTGATGTTTATTTTTATTCGCATTAGCTTTCTTATGCGTTAAGTCAGTAAAAAATGTTTCACCTTTTACTAATCCATATTTCATTGCCTGTTCTACTATTTTCACAAATATATTTTCAAATACTTCTGTTCCAGCATATCTTCTTATATAATTTTGACTAAATGTAGAATAGTGTGGTGTACTTTTTCCAAATGGGATTCCTAGAAACCATCTATATTCTGCGTCAACTTTTATTTTTTCACAAGTTTTTCTCATTGACTTTAATCCTTCTAAAGCCTCTATGAACACTATTTTGAATAAAACAACTGGATCTATACTTGGTCTTCCATTTGTACAACAATATAAATCTTTTACTTCCTCATAAATAAAAGTAAAATCGATACATGCATCTATTTTTCTAAATAGACTATCCTCTTGAACTAATTCGTCCATTGTATATAATATCATTTCACTTTGTTCATATTTTTTATATTTAACATATTCATCCCTCCAATTACAACCAACTAAATTATATCATAAATATAAAAAAATGTAGAGTTTTCTAAGGAAAATTCTACATTTTTTAGTTCAAAATTTGGTTGTAATTGAACGTATTTTTATTATACAACTTTTTTATAAAAAAAGAAAGAGTGCTAACAAATTTTTTTATACTTTGTCAACACTCTGAGGAACCTTACTAAAGGTTCCATTTTTTGAAGTTTATTGGAGTTCAATCAATCCTACCCCATACCCAAAAATGCTAAGCTCATCGTCTTTAAGTACACCGTATTCCGAGGCACAGCGAAATCCTCCATCACGGTTGCAGTCTCCACCCGCCATCAAAAACCTATACTTAGAATATGGATCTGTATTTTCAATAATTTTATAGGTATTTCCTACAAATCCGTATAATCCTCCAAATTTTCTTTGGCCAGTTTTTACCGGTTCTTCACCATTTGTACGCGACAAAAAATAAGTTCCTAACTCTGATGAATCATACACAATCTGCTCATACGTTGCTACTTCATCTTTTAACCATCGCAAAAGCATCAGAATATATGTTGTTTTCGAACACAATTTACTCTTATTTTCAGGAGAGTATTCTCTTGCTTTTTCCTTCCACTCTTTTGCATTCAGTTTTCCCGTTAATGGAATAGCATCTTTAACAAATCTCAAGTTTCCATTCTTATCAGCAGAAGGTTCAAAAACAGGTAACCATACGCCTTTTTTCGGTTTATTCGCTAAGGCCGCTAAAATATCAACTTTAAACCTTTCTCCTTTCATCTTAAGATACTCGTTTTTTGCTTTTTCTGGATCATAACAAAAATCTTCTACTGTTAAATCCTCTACATACAAATACATAAAAGTATCTCCATTTTTCAGTGTACAATACCAATATGGGCTATCAACATCTTGATATACACCATTTCCTCCAACAAGATTCTTGGGTTTTGGAATTTCAGGTTGTGTATAAATAATCCCGATTTTTCCATTCCCTTCTACACTTACCCGTCGAAATTTCGAACCTCTAGGTAATTTTACGCACATAGTTTTTTCTTTCATAAAGTAAATCTCCTTTCTGCATAAAATACACTATATCACATCTACATATTAACATAATTATTGTATCACATATTTATTTATTATGCAATACTCTGATTAGTTCTTAATTTGTGTCCCATTATTATTAATAGAATACTTATCTTTATAGATTATTTCTGAAACTGTAGTAACTTGAAAAACACTAGCTTTTATGTTTTTTATTAACATATCTAAACTATCTGCCGTGTGTTTTGTTCCATTATGGCTCAATATTATTGCTCCTCCATCTAATTTATTTTTTAACCTATTCCACATTTTTTCACCTGTTAATCCTTGATAGTCTAATGTATCTAGATTCCATTGTATTGGATAAAATCCATTTTGCTGTGCTGTTTTTATAACTGTATTGTTATATTCTCCATATGGTACTCTGTATAAATTAGTCTTATACCCTGTTATTTTTTCGATTTTGTCTACACTTAATTTTATTTCTTCTAAGTTCTTTTCTGCAGTTAAATTATTTACATGTGGATGTGTGTTACTATGACTTCCTATTTCATGTCCAGCTTCGTATATCTTTTTTACTGCCTCTGGATATTTATCTACCCATTCTCCTACCATAAAAAATGTTATATGTACTTCATTATTTTTTAATGTTTCTAAAATACTATCTATATCGTCTGCATTCCATGCACAATTCATCGTAAATGCAATTTTGGGTTCTTCTGTTTGCACATTATATATTGGTAAATATTTTTCAGTGGCAGAAACTTGTATCGCACCTATATTTTTTATATTAGCAACTCCTATTAATACAGCAACAGTTAACAATGATACTGCATAAGTTTGTATTTTTTCTTTATTAAATATTAAAAACATAAAAAACCTCCAAATAAAAACATTCTACTAATTATATTTAATATTATGTTTTTATTTAAAAATTATGATTTGTAATATTTTTGTAACAGAAATGTAATAAAAATGTAATACACTTTTACGACAAAATATTGTATAATAAATTTGATGAAATTTTATATAAAAAGTCAAATTAATGGAGGATACAATGAGCATCGAGTCTGATTTACGAAAAGATGGTATAAGAGTAGTTGACATACTTGATACAATGTCTGTAAACCGTATCGCTCATGATATTGCTACAAGGTTATGTGATACATTTCCAGAACTTTGTTTCAATGAAAGCGATTTATTTGCAAAACTTTCAAAATTAGGTATGTACAGAGCTACAATGCCAGAAGGTATGGCAGAGGCTAACTATTTTTATAAAAACACATCTATATACTTTAACTCTAAAATTGCTGTCGAAGATTTAGAAGAATTTGCAATTCATGAATGTATTCACTATATTCAAGAAGTTAAAGATAAACGAAATAACCTTGTTAGAATGGGATTATGCAATTTTGACAATTTAAAAATTGTTGGAATGGGCTTAAATGAAGCTGCAGTTCAATATATCACATCTAAAATAATAGGAATTGAAAAAGACTATGTTAAGTATTTTGGGATTTCATTTAGAACAATTAGCCCATCTTACTATCCTTTAGAATGTAATTTGATTGAACAAATGGCTTATATTACTGACGAAACAGTTTTATTTGATAGTACATTTACAAGTAATGATAAATTCAAAAATACATTTATTAGTTTAACTTCTGAAAAAACTTATGATGAAGTAGAGAAAAATGTAGATCAAATATTAGACCTTGAAGAAGCTATTATCAAATTAAACAATAAAATTTCTACATTTGATGAGCGAAATAAAACTGTAGATAAATTAGTTACCAAAGCAGAAAACTGTAAAAATAAAATTTCTGAATATTTTGAGAAAACTCAAAATTTAATTATAAAAAATTACTTTGATAAAGCTTTCAAACATATTGAAAACTTAGAAGAACTTGATAATTATAGAAGAAAACTAGATCATTATAAAAATTTAATTGGTCGCACAGACAATTATACTTTTTTTGATGATTACTATACAGAAAAAATGTCTCAATTAGAACATAAATCTAACGTACTTGAAAATGGAGGCATCGAAACAGCTCTTGAATTCAAGAAGCCTGATAATTTATTTGTTTCTTGGTTTAGAGCTATTAAAAACTTCGTAACAGGAGAAAAAATACATAATTAACAAAAGATTTTAGTATACAAATGATTTTAAAGTACTAATGAATACTTTACAAATGATAAATGTACAAATGATTTTTGCAAGTTATTATTTACAAAAGATATATATTACTAAAGATACATATACAAATGAAATCATACTAAAGATAATCTCAAAAAGTCGACAAAAATGTCGACTTTTTTATTTTAGATATTCCATTATTGAATATGCAGCATCTCTGCCAGAACGCGCAGCCCATGCCACAGTTCCTTTTGCACCTGCAATATCTCCACCAGCAAAAATCTTTGGATTAGATGTTTTATTTTTTTCGTCAACTTGAATTCTTCCCCATTTATTTAGTTCCAAACCTAAATTTTTTACGAACTCTTCTGGTTCTGAACCAAGTGCCATTATTATATAATCTATATCAATTTTATAATTACTATTAGGAATATTTATTGGAACCATCCTTGTTTCTCCTTCTTTTTGAACAAGTTCTGTTTTTATTAGTTCCACTTCTTTTACACTGTTTTTACCCAATATTTTTACGATATTGTTCTGAAATAAAAACTCTATCCCTTCTTCTTTTGCCTCTTGTATCTCTTTTACTTCTGCTGGCATTTGCTCTTCTGCTCTTCTATATATTACTTTTACTTCTTTTGCTCCTAGCCTTTTAATTGTTCTTGCACAGTCCATTGCTACATTTCCTCCACCAATTATAGCAACTTTTTTATTAGTATAGTTAGGATGATTTTGATATTCTAGCAATTGATTTCCACCATATACTCCTTGTAAGTTTTCTCCTTCTACTCCCATCTTTGTTGTTATATTTGCGCCAAATGCTAGAAATATTGCATCATATTCTTTTTCTAATTCTTCTAATGAAAATTCTTTTCCAAGTTCTTGTTTATATTTTACTTTTAGTCCTAAATCAATTATTTTTTGTATTGTATTTTTCACAATTTCTTTTGGTAGTCTGAATTCTGGAATTCCATGAATTAATAATCCACCTAAATAATCATATTTTTCATATATAGTAACTGAATAACCATTTTTCAATATAAATGCAGCTGCTGTAAGACCTGCTGGTCCACCTCCAACAATTGCAATTTTCTTATATTTATTTTTTACATTTATTTCTGCAATCTTATAATTTTTCTTTATTGCTATATCTCCTATAAATGCTTCCATTTCTCCAATACTTACAGGGTTTGACTTTATTCCTCTTACGCAAGAACCTTCACATTGTTTTGTGTGCGGACATATTCTTCCACATACAGCTTCTAAAACTGTAGTTTCTGATAATATTTCATATGCCTTTTTGTAATCCTCTTCTTTAATTGCTTTAATAAAACCTGGTATATTATTTTCTAAAGGACAGCCTTTATTTGAGCATGGTTTTACTGGACAGTTTAAACAATAATTTGCTTTTTCTTGTATTTCGTTCATTTTATTTCATTCCTTACATTTTGTATTCCTGATTATTTTATATTTTTTCTCTTTTTTAGTCAATTCGTCTGACCAAGTATAACAATAAATTCTATTCTACTCTTGCCTTTACAATGAACCTTTTTGTCGCATGTGCATTTCCATTTTCATAATAACATGTAATTAGTGTTACTTCTATCTTTCCATTTGTTAATTGGCTTGTACATGATGTGTCTTGAGGATCTACAATAAAAGTATCATATACTTTATAATTTAATGTTTTTCCATTTAAATCTGAAATTTGTATTGTATCTCCATTTTTTATATTAAGTAATTTTCCAAAAAATTTAGAGTTTTTATAATTGTGTCCTGAAACACACAAATTTCCTACTTCATTTGGATTTCCACCCCAATATTTTGTTACTGCCACTTTTAAAGTTTGTTCAGTTGTAGTAGCCAAAATTGGATAATTTATTCCTAATTTTGGTATGTTTATATTTCCTATACTGTCATATGATTTTCCATTTGATGCCTTATATTTCTTTGTAGTAGGTTTTGAATCATTAGTTTGTTCAGCTTGATTTTCTGGTTGTTGTTCTGTTTCAGGCTCTTCAATCTTCACCAATAAGGGTGTTTCTACTACTTCTTCACTGTTTTCACTAATCTCTTCCTTTTTTTCTACTTCTGGTACTTCATTATTTGAAAAACAATATGTTCTTATAATTAATCCTAATATTATAATTAACGATATTATTAATACTATAATTTTATTTTTTGTCATATTAAGCTCCTTTTTATCTATATCTTCGCATAACCTCTTGTAAATCTCTTATAAAATCAATCTTTTTAGATTCATCTCTTAAAAGAGCTGCCGGGTGCCATGTTGGCATATATAAAATGCCTTTTCTCTCTATCCATTTTCCCCTACTAGCTGTAATTCCATACTCTTTTCCTAATATATTTTTTAAAGCTACACTTCCAAGTAACACAATAATTTTAGGTTTTACTAAAATAACTTGATTACGCAAATAATCAAGACATGCATTTGCTTCATCATCTTGCGGATTTCGATTTCCTGGTGGCCTACATTTTACAATATTGGCAATATACACTTCTTCTCTTTTTAATCCTATTGCTTCAAATGCCATATTCATAAGTTTTCCTGCTTTGCCCACAAATGGTGTTCCTTGCAAATCCTCGTCTGCTCCTGGTCCTTCGCCTATAAACATTAGGCTTGCTTGTCTATTGCCTGTACCAAAAACTACATTATTCCTATTTTGGCACAATTTACATTTTTTACATTCTTTTGCTGTTTCCTCTAATTGCTCCCAATTATCATACATCTATTTTCACATCCTATATTTCAAAAATCCTCATAGCATTTTCATACGTTTTTTTTGCAACTTCTTCTAATGAAATTTCTTTTATATCTGCAATCTTTTGTGCAACATATTTTACATTTCTACAGTCATTTCTTTTTCCTCTATTAGGCTCAGGAGATAAATAGGGACTATCTGTTTCTATTAATATTCTATCTAATGGAACCATCTTTACTACATCTGGTGCATTTTTAGAATTCTTAAATGTAATTGGCCCAGCAAATGAAATATAATAACCCAATTCTAATGCTTGTCTTACTAATTCTTGATTTAATTGGCAGCAATGGAATATTCCAGCTTTTTTTACTCTATGATTTCTTATTATATCAATTGTATCAACAGATGCATCACGAGAGTGTATAACTATCGGTAATTTCATCTCATTTGCTAGTTCAATTTGTTTTATAAATGCTTGTTTTTGTAAATCACTATTTTCTTTATTCCAATAGTAGTCTAATCCTATTTCTCCTATTGCAACTAATTTTTTTGAATTTTTTTCCTTCACTATTTGTGTAATTTCGTCAATACTTTTCCACAGTTCTTGCTCAGATTGTGGAATATCATTAGGCGAAATGCCACATATCGAATATATATATTCATATTTTTTTGATAATTCCAAAGAAAACAAAGATGAAGGTATATTGTATCCAGCACAAACAAATTTGGTTATACCAGATTCAAATGTATCTTTTATAATTTTTTCTCTATCTTCATTAAATTTCTCATCATTATAGTGTGAATGTGAATCAAAAAATTCCATATTATACTCTACCTTTCTTTATTTTTCTAGAACTACTACTGTTGCAACAGCATATTTTTTACAATGTGAAATACTTATATCTATATCCTCTACTTCTTTCATAAATTCTTCTTTTATTTTCACATATGGTCTACCATTAGAGTCATTTTTCACTTCAATATCTTTCCAACTAATTTGATACTTGTCTTTTAATCCTGCTGAAATAGCCTTAAAAACCGCTTCTTTCACTGCAAATCTTGCTGCGTAATGTTGATATTTTTGAATTTTTTTACTTTCGCAATATTCAATTTCCTCCTGTGTATATACTCTTTTACAAAATTCTCCATTTGTTTCTTCTATGCTTTGTTTCACTCTCTCAATTTCTATAATGTCTGTTCCTGTTCTAATTTTCAATTTTTATTTTCATTCCTTTCTTTAAGCCACATCATAGTCTAAGAACAATAGTGGACAGATTAATTTTTTATTATCAAATAATAAAGTTGATATATATGCATTATACATCAACTTCTTCTGTTATTTGCCCAAAAACAATAAATTAATTAAATTAATTATTAATGCAATCACCAAAATCACAATAATTATCGAATTGTTTTTTGCTGTTTTCTCTATATTCATTTCTTTATATAAAATATCATATTTATTTTTGGTTTCTATATATGTTTTTTTCAATTCTAGTACTTCATTTAAATTTTGATAAAATAATGAACCTGTATCATCTGATGTCACTTCATTAATCCATAAAGTTTGCGTAAAATAAATAAATTCTTTTCGTGCTTTATTTATATTTATATTTTGCTCAAATTCTAAATTTATTTTTCTTAAATATATTTTTGTATAAAGTGCTAATATATATGTATATAAATATTGTTTCTCAAATTCATGTGGAAATACTGTATAATTATTCATATCACAACTTGAGCCAAATAATGTTACGCCTTGTTTAGTTACACCTAATTTAGCATATTTCCATTTTGAAATAACTTTCATATCTTCTTTAGAATAATTTACACTATTATCACTTGGTAAGATATTTAGAAATTTCATATAATTACTTCTAATATTATCAAATTCGTTTGTATTATTCCAAGCCTCTTGGTCAATGCATACATATGAAAACGTTAAAAATCTTTCTGTGTCAATATCTAATTTTAATGCTTCTGTCATAGGTCCTGTTATTCCTGATATGAAATCTTTAAAATATTGTACATCAGCAAAATAGTCTGTTTGTACTCTTATATTATCATAATTATTCATATTAGCAAATTCTTGGTTTATGTCTCTAAATTTGTAATTAAAATTCAATAAATCTGCAAATTTATTGCTTTCTTCTATGTTTGTTTTTATACATAGAAAGCATATTCCTGTATTAAAACATATTATTTCTATTTTAGGAATTTTGAAAAATATTCCACTTCTTTCTGCTGTTTTTCCTTGTATGTCTTTTTTTATATTATATTCAAAGATTGTACAAGAATTTTGTGCTAAGATTGCTGCTTTAGTTTCTAGTGGTAAGTCATTCAACCTTGCTAGTCTTGTTTTGCTATAATTAAAACTATTAAACATGTAGTTTCTTGCTCTATGAGAAAAATATGAATATAAACTTAAATCATTTTCTTTTTTGAACATTTTTAATTCGCAATTTTTATCTTTTAATAATTTTAATAAATATTTTGTAAATTTATTTTCTTTAATTACATAAGGGTATATAAAATAAGTATATTGATATTTTGTCTTTAGCTCCATATATTATTACGTTCCTCTCTCCAATAGATATCATCTTTTGGTTATTTTTCACAATAGTAATTCATGTTTAAATCTTCTCCTAAGTGCCATTTTCCTATAAAATCTATTTTTAAATTATTTTCTAAGTCATATTGTGGTTTTGCAACTTCTTCTCCATTTTTGTTGATTGAACCCCATTTGCCGTCTTTTTTTACTGCTGCATATCCATATTCATTTTGCTCTGTTGCGTCATCATATATATATTCTGTTACAGGCTTTCCTTTTTTGTCAACATATCCGTATTTGCCATCTTCTTTGCTTAAAAAGATAGTATTATTTTTTAATACATTTATATTTGAAGTTTCTTCTCCTTTTAAAGAGTAATATTTGTAGTCATTATTTATTCTCATTCTTATATATTCATCTTCTGTATTAACTTCTGAAAGTATTCCTGTTGCTTTTACTTGATAATTGTTATCAATTATAGATGTTTGATAATCTGCATTTTCTGCAAATATTAAATCAGCTTTTTCATTATATGTCATTCCTGTATATTTCAATTCAACTTGCACATTCCCTATATTGTCTATTATTCCATATTTGTTATCTAGTTTTGCTATATATGTACTATCTTTTATTTCTTTTAAGTCTTGATATTTTGCTTCTAATGTTACTTCTCCAGAAGTATTTATTTCTCCATATAGATTGTTTTTAACAAATATAAAACCATTTGTTGTTGCTGATTTCAATTCATCAAATCCTTTATCTAATATTGTTTCTCCTTTTGAATTTATTACTTTTTGTTTTCCATTTTCTTTAACTAAATAATATTCTTTTAAATAAACTGATGATATTTCATCATAATTGTTTTCAAGTATTTGCTTTTTTGTAGCACTTACTACTCCATATTTTTCGTTTTCGTCTACAGTAATATACCCTTCTTTATATGTTTCTCCTAATATTTTTATGTCTTTGTAATTTGCTTCTATAATGATGTTTCCATTGTCATTTACTAGCCCTAATTTTCCGTCTTTTTTTATTATGATACTATTTTCTTGCCCATCTAATCCTGAGATTTCATCATATTCTAGTGGTAATACTTCTTTTCCTGTTAGGTCTATTAATCCGTATTTTCCACTTTTTTCTACTTTTAAGATGTTTTTTTCGTACCACACATTGTTGTTTTTATCTATGTTCTCAATTGGTTCTATTTGATCATATTCTGTTAGTATTTCTTCATTTTTTTCATTTATTGCTTTTGTTTTATATGTTCCACTGTTTTCGTCTACATCATATGTGCAGATAAATACGTCTTTTTCTTTATTTGGTATTACTATCATTTCTTGGTATGATGGTTGTATTACTTCATCTCCATCTTGGTTTATTACTCCCCATTTATTTTGCGAATATAGTACAAAATATTGATAGTTTTTGGTTACTTTTTCTCTTTGTTTTAATACGTTTCTTATCATGATTATAACCATTATTAAAACTGCTATAGCAATTATTACAGCGAATACTTTTGTGTAATTTAGTTTTCCTTCTGTTTGATATCGTTTTCCTCTTGCCATATTTACTATCATCCTTCCATATTTTTTTACAAATATAATATATCATAAAATGTTTTAAGTTACAAGTAAATTGCTAATAATTATTTTATTAAAAATTATAATATAATAGCCTGATTAATTTCTTCACATTTTTTGGAGATGTTTTTTGATTTTTTTCACGTTTTTTAGAGATGATTTTATGATTTTTTCACAAAAATTGGAGATGTATCTGCATTATTGTACTCTATCAATATTTTGAGTGCTGTTTTCTGCAAACCTCAAAAAGAGATATGTGGATACATATCTCGTGCAAAACTTTATAAATTTATTTTGCTCTATTTCCTTTTTTATAATTAGCAAGAATTTGCTCTTTAGCTGCAATTGTCTTTTTTAAATCTGCAATCTTATCATCATATAAATCACATAAAGCTTTTATTTGTTCATTTGTCAATTCTTTAATAGAAACTTCCCCATTATGATATCTTCTTTGAAGTTCAAAAATATTTGAATTGTCAACTTCTACATTTCTTATTGAATCTCTAAAAGCATCACTTTTTTCCATTTCCATTTCTAAATGTTCATCAACAACGTTATTTACTTCTATTTCTTTTTTTCCAAATAAATTTCTAAAAAAATTTTTTATCTTTCCAAATATATTATTATCTTCGTTTCTTTCGATTAAATCTTTTTCTTGAGTATTTTCTTTCATATCTTATTCTCCTATTTCAAATTCATCTGCCTTTGATGAAATTCCTTGTACTTTCGCAATATCATTTGAAAGTTCAGAATCTCTTTTTTCTAATTCTAATGCCATTCGTTTTTTTCCTTCTAGTCTATCTTCTTGAAATTTTCTTTCTCTCGATACATTCTCTGCTGTTTCTACTGTATTTTTTTCCATATTAATCCTCCTTAATTCATCTGTACAATCAAATTATATACTAACCCTTATTTAATTTCAAGCCTTTTTTTAAATTATTCTTGTTTAACAAGTTTGCATACAATTATGCTCATGTCATCTTTTGCAATTCCGTAGCTATTGTCAACAGCTTCATTTAAAATTACATCTGCAATTTTTTGGCAATTTGTAGTTTCAATATCTTCTAACATATACTTTACCCAAAGTTCTTTGTTCTTATACTCTATATTCGCATCTAAAATTCCATCACTACACATTACCAAAATATCTTGATCTTCTATGTCTTTATCATAAGTTGTTAAATTTATATCTTTTAAAATTCCTGCTGGCAAGCTTAGTGATTTTACTATTTGAACCTTTTTCTTATTTTTTATATATGTTGGACAAGCTCCATTTTTTATAAATTCTATTTTTCCATTATATAAGTCAACAATTACTATATCTAGTGTTGCAAAAATCTCTTCATTCGTATTCATAATTGTTGTATTTATCAAATCTATTGATGTATCTTTATCAAATCCTGACATTAATAATCTTTCAAGCATTTTTATTGCTATCTGGCTACTTTTTCTAGCATCTGGCCCACTTCCCATTCCGTCACTTAATGCAATTAAATATTTTCCATCATTTAATCTTATTTGCAACGAACTATCTCCTGAAACAGGGCTGTCTTCTTTTATTTTTGTAGCCTGTCCTATTTGCACAATAAATTTATCTGCTGATAAATAACTAATTACCCTTTTACCTCGTTTGTTAAGTTTACGGATTTTGGTCTCATTTCTCATCAATTTTTCATTCAAACTTTTTTCTAATACTTTTTGAATTTTATCAAAGTCTGAATTTTCATTTATTTTACTATCATCTTGCAAGTATACATCTATAAAATATCTATTTTCTTTTTTGTTTATTTCTATTCCATCACACAAAATTCCTTTTATTTCAAGTGATTTTATAATTTTTCCTTTTTTATCTGAATAATCATCTTCATTTTTAATTTCTTTTTCCATTTTTACAGCTATACTTGATATTGCTTTTGAAACCCCATCAAGCTGTGCTTGTACATTTTTTTTGTTTGATTTTACTTTTTCTTCCCAAATGAAATTTGACTTGCTTACTTTATATGCATAATTTACTGCTTTTACTATTTGTTCAATATCTCCATTCATCCTTTTGCTTATTTTTTCATCATTGTATTGAACTATGTAACTATTAAATTTTGAAAATGTTTTTAACAAATCCTCTCTATTGATTTCTTGTTTGTCTAACAATATGTCAAATAATTCATTTACAATTTCATTTTCAGGTTTTGTCATATCATCATATAACATATTTTCTTCAAGTCCATCTAAATTGTTTAGCAATTCTGTTATAAATGCTTGTCTATTTTTAAAGTACATATTTGTATCATTTTTTTCTTGATATGTACTTGCTATATCTTTTATAGTTTCTGATACCATATTTAGCTGATCTATTGTTTCTTTACTTTGCTCTAATCCTCTTTTATTATATTCTGGCAACATATTATCAGTTCTAACAAGTTCTTCTATATTTATGCCAGCCCACTTTGGTATTGCAAGCAACCCTAGTGATGCAATTAATGCCTCTTTTATTACTACTAAATCGTTTGCTGTTCCATTTGTAGCATATAACAATATTCCATTTCCTATAAGGAATCCTGCTATTACTCCTATTTTTCCAAATCTGTTTAGTAATCCTGCTACCATTCCTGAAAGTGCATATATTGCCACAACAATAGGTTCATTTTGAGCAATTATTCCTAAAGTTACACCAATTGTAACTCCTGCAGTTGCTCCAACTAAAACACCATTTTTCCACCCTAAAATTAGTACAATTAATATGCTTAAAATATTTCTGATTGATAACCCTAATATTGAAAAATCTCCAAGCGCAGAAAAAGCTATGGAAACTAATAAACTTGCTCCTATTACTTCTTCTATTGAAAATGCTTCTTTTTCCATCATTTCTTGTATTACAATTAATGAGTTTACAAATATTTTATAAAATACTACTGAAAATATAGCTAGTGTTATATGCATTAACATGTCTGCAACTGTAAATCTTGTTAATATTAGTTTTGCTAACATAACTAATAATATACTTACAAAAACATGTCCTGCTATTTGTATTTGCTCATTTTTGTATTGATCGTTTTCTTTTGGAGGTTTTATACACATTAATATTAGCAATACTAATATTATTAATATGTAGTTTAATGCTCCTGTTGCTCCAACTCCTATTATATTTCCTAATATGGCAAGCTTATTAGGTTCTAAGTATTTAGAATCTATAACATCACCACACTCATTAACTAAGTGTGAATACACTTGATAACTTACATACAATAACATAATTCTTTCAACTAAGTATAAACATGCTCCAATTAATGCTGGAATATCTGGATTTTGAATATTACTTTTACCATTACTTTTACTATTATCATACTTACTATTTATAAGTTCAAAACTTTCTAAAGTAGCAATTAAAAATGAATAATCTCCTAAAAATCTAATTTTATATGCTTGAAGCTGAATCTTTAGTACCATAATCCATTGAGGAGTTACTTTTATTGTGCAAATGTTCACTCTTTTGTATAACTCTATAGCACCAATTAAATTAATAAAAAAAAGTAATATTAGATATAATGAAGAAATGGCTATACTTTCTTCTGGATTGGTACTATAATCAATTTCCCCATTTAAATCTCTAAAGTGTATATTCTCATAAGCCGTAAAACTTACATGGGATATTAATATACTAGCTATAAGTGCTAAAACACAACCATTAACTAAAAATACATTTTCATTGGGCTTATGGTCTGATTTATTGCCACATGCTGATTCAAGTAATATAAGTGCAAAATTATAAAAGAATACATCTGCAGTTAAATATATCATTATTGATTGCAACTGAATATTTAATAAATATAAAATTTTTTTATCATTTTCAGATATATTCTTTTTCTCTGCTTTATGATGTTTTTTATATTTATGCCCCATTACTTTTCCTCAATGAACATTAATAATATATTATATTCCTATATGAAAATTTGTATATTGTGTTATAATTAAAAAGCGGATTAAAAGTATCCGCTTTTATTTTATATGGCTTTGTTTTAAAATAGTGTTGAAATTAGCATAACATAATAGGATGTCCATTTGGACATCCTATTTGAATCGCAATATATTAAAATTATTCATCATTTAGAACCCTCTTTAAACTTGAATTTATTGCATCTGAATCTTCTGAATGTTCTATAAGCAATCTATTTGCTTCCATAATAGCAGCAGACCTTGAGGTTTGTACTGATTGTTTTACTTTAGAGTCCTCAATAGATTTAATATAATCCTTTTGTTTCTGCCAAGCATCTTTTATTATTGTATAGTATTCATCTTCAGTTGATTCCTCTTGAGTATATTGTTCTATATTTGATTGAATATCTTGGTGCATATCTTCATGGTTATTATCTTCTGAATTTTCAACAGTGGAAGATGTAGTGTTTATACTGTCTCCTTCAGAATTTTGAGTAATGCTAATAGAATTACTTGCATTTGATTTAGAAGAATCTTCTTTTCCTTCTGAATTATTCTTCTGTCCACATGCCACAAGTGACAGAGATAATAAGACTAATCCTAATTTAAAAAATATCCTTTTATTCATTTAAATCTCCTCATAAATTATAAGATTATTAGTTCAATATATTATATAAAGCAATTTTAAATTCTTAATGTTCCAGTAATTACTCTTCTAAAATTTGTGGACAAATAGTAATCTTGTCTACTTTTATTTTAAATCGCAATATATTCAGATTGTTTTACTAATATCAAAATTTAAATTTAGATAATGGCTGTAAAAAGTAACGAAGTTACTATTATAATTGTTACCATAATAGTTGATAGTATATTACCAACTTTAGAACCAAAATTATCATTAAACTTATAACCAATAATTAATGATGGAATATAAAATAATAGAGAGTAGAATATTGTATAATGTGTTCCTTGATTTCCATTAGACCATGATTTTAACCCAATATAATTTAAAATATTATCTCCTATACAAACCTTATTAAATGTAAAGGCAAATAAAGAACCTATAATAAATAACACTAAAGAAGTTGTACCTATTCCTATCTTTCTTTTTTTCACATTACCTCCTCCAATATACTATAATTGATTTATACAATAAGAATTTTAATAATCAACTAATTCGTATAAAATTACAATTGTTCATAAATCATTATATTTATTGTACACTAGAAACAGCAAAGTTAAAACAAATTTTACCTCTTATGCATAAATTAGCCCTTTAATCTTAAAATCCTTTATTAAAGATATAGAATGTGTTGAATTAGCATGAATAAAAAATTTCTTAAGCTTATTTCTTTCCATTTTTCTTTTAAATAATTGAGTCCATTTATATCAAAAAAAGTAGTTAGTTAGGAACTTGGTTGAAACACCATTAAACTTCCTTATCCATCTTTTTAAGCTACTATGAAA
>MNRR01000042.1 GCA_001916055.1 Clostridium sp. 28_12 | reverse complement strand
TAGAAAAATATAAAAGTCAAGAAGAATCGTTATTTACAATATAGGTGCTCAAAGTATTTATTTTAAATAATTTGTGACAAATGATTGACTAACCTACATACATATTTCTAGAATCAATAATAAGAATGGTAATTCCATATCTTATATATATAATAATAGAAAATACATTTAATAAACGTCCACAGCTTATGACAATAAAAGAAAGAAAAAAAACAAGAATAATTACTGTAATTGTTTGTATAATAATTGGATTTATAGTAATGCTAGTAAGTTGCAAGTTTGCAATAGGAGCATTAGTAATAGGTTCAGGAAGTATGACAGGAACAATAGATAAAGGAGATATAATAGTTTACGAAAGATACGGAAAGAATGAAAGTGTAAAAACAGGTGACATCATTATATTTAGAAGTGATGATTTAAAAATCGTGCACAGAGTAATAGACCAAAAGTTGATGGGAGAAGAAACAAGATATTATACAAAAGGTGATGCAAACCAAAAACAAGATGATGGATATAGAACATCAAAAGATGTAATCGGACAAGTAAAATTCAAAATTCCGTATATTGGATATTTAACATTATGGGTAAATAATTTGATAGGGGGAAATAAGTAAATGAGAAGAAAAGAACAAGATATAGCATTGATGCATCAAAGAAAAAGAAGAAAACATAAGATAAAATTAGGAGTATCAAGTGCAATTCTAATAGTAATGGCAGCAGTATTAACATTAACATATTTCAAATTAAGTAAAAATGAATACAACACATATACAGAAAAAGCAAAAGTAAATTATAAAGTGAATTTAAAAGAAAATGAATTTTATCAAGACAACTATGTTGATGAAAAAAGTACAATAATAGCTAGCTTAATAAATAATATTGATGTAGATTTTGATTATAAGATGAACCTAGCAAATGAACAAGATTATACATATGAGTATAAAATTGTAGCAAAAACAAGTGTAAGAGAAAGTTCAAAATCCACTTCAATATATGAAACAACAGATGAATTAGTAACCAGTTTACAACAAGAAGAAAATTCAAAACAATTAGATATAGCTGATAGTGTTACAATAGATTATAATGAATACAACGAAAAAATAAATAAATTTATAAATTTGTATCATTTGGATAATACAACAAGTACACTAGAATTAGAAATGTATGTATATGTAATAAACAAATATGATGGAAAACAAATAAATCAAGATAGTAAAGTAATGACACTTGATATTCCATTAACAACAAGAACAGTAGATATAAGCATTGGTTCAAATGTAGTACAAGGCGAAGGAAAAATACTATCAAAGAAAAGCGAATATGAAAATATTCAATATGTTCTTTGGATAGGAATAGCATTAGCAGTAGCAGGTGTAATAGTATTTATAATGTTAATAAAATATATAATAGAAAAAAGAAGTGCAGAAACAATGTATGCTCAAGAATTAAAACAAATTTTATTTAACTATAAATCATATATTCAAAAATCAAACACACCAATAGACACAAAAGGATATAAAGTAATTTCTATAAACACATTCGAAGAAATTTTAGGCTTAAGGGATACAATGCAATCACCAATTTTAATGTATACAGAAGAGGAAGAAGAAAGAACTAAATTCATGATTTTGACGGATAAGATTATGTATTTATATATTTTAGGAGCTAAAGAAATAAGAGAAGAGCTAAGAGCAAAAAACGCTGAAAAAAATAATAAAAAAAATAAATGATACTATGCAAAAAGTGTGAATGTGCAAAAAAATAAATAATGTGAATGTAGATAATAGTTGACTGGAAAATTAAAAAGCCTGGTCAACTATTATTTTTTGCACGGAAAAAAAGCGGAATAATCGGTGCAATTTTGCACGGAAAAAAAGCGATCTCACGTGTGCACTAGACAAAAAAATGTAATTGTGATAAAATTCAGGCTAATCAAATATAAATATATCTGATAAAAAATTAATACCTAATAGAGGGTGATAAAAATGATAAAATTTACAAAAATGGAAGGGCTAGGAAACGACTACGTCTACATGGACGCAATAAATCAAAAGATTGAAAATAGGTCAGAGCTAGCTCGATTTGTTAGCAACAGAAATTTCGGAATAGGTTCTGATGGACTAATTTTAATTGAAAAAAGCGAAGTGGCAGATTTTAAGATGACAATGTTTAATTCAGATGGTTCACAAGCAGAGATGTGTGGAAATGGAATAAGATGCGTGGCAAAGTTTGTTTATGACAAAGGAATGACAGACAAAACAACACTAAAAATTGAAACATTAGCAGGAATCAAAATATTAGAATTAAATGTAGAAGATGGAAAAGTAAAAACAGTTAGAGTTGATATGGGAGAACCAATTTTAGAAGCAGAAAAGGTTCCGGTAGTATCAACAGAAAATCCAGTAAAAAACTTGGTATTGAAAGCTAAAGATAGAGAATTTAAATTTACATGTGTATCAATGGGAAATCCACATGCAATAACAATTGTAAAAGATACAAGCAAATTTGATGTAAAAAAATATGGAGAAGAATTAGAAGTAAACAAAGCTTTTCCAAGAAGAACGAATGTAGAATTTGTTCAAATAATAGATAGAAATACAATAAAAATGAGAGTATGGGAAAGAGGTGCAGGAGAGACACTTGCATGCGGTACAGGAGCATGTGCAACAGCAGTAGCTTGCAATCTAAACGGATTAACAGATAGAAAAGTTACAATTGAATTATTAGGTGGAAACTTAGAAATAGAATGGAATAAAGAAAATAATCATGTATATATGACTGGACCTGCAACAACAGTGTTCGAAGGGGAACTTATAGAACAAGGAGGCATATTATGAGTTATATAAACGAAAATTTTTTAGAATTACAAGACAGTTATTTGTTTTCAACAATAGCTAAAAAAGTTGCTGAATATTCTTCACAAAATCCAGACAAAAAAATAATAAAGCTAGGAATAGGAGATGTTACGAGACCAATTGTACCAGCTTGTATAGAGGCTATGCATAAAGCAGTTGATGAAGTTGCAACTCAAGATGGATTTAAAGGATATGGACCAGAACAAGGATATGAATTTTTAAGAGAAGCAATCTCAAATGAATATAGAGAAAAAGGAATTGATATAAAACTAGATGAAATATTTGTATCAGATGGAGCCAAATGTGACTGCGGAAATATTGTAGACATTTTTGCAATAGACAATAAAGTAGCAATTACAGACCCAGTATATCCTGTATATTTAGACACAAATGTAATGTCTGGCAGAAGTGGAAAATTTAATAAAGAAACAGGAAAATATGAAAAAATAGTATATTTGCCAGTAAATAAAGAAAATTACTTCAAGCCACAATTGCCAAAAGAAAAAGTAGATATAATTTATCTATGTTTTCCAAACAATCCAACAGGAACTGTGCTAACAAAAGAAGAATTAAAAAAATGGGTGGATTATGCAATAAAAAACAAAGCAGTAATATTATATGATTCAGCATATCAAGCATTCATAACAGAAGAAAACATCCCTAGAAGTATATATGAGGTTGAAGGTGCGAAACAAGTTGCAATAGAATTCAAAAGTTATTCAAAAACAGCAGGTTTTACAGGATTGAGATGTGGATATATAGTGGTTCCAAAACAAGTAAAAGGATATACTAAAAATGGTGAAGAAGTAGAGCTTAACAAGTTGTGGAATAGAAGAACTTGCACAAAATTTAATGGTGCATCATACATAATTCAGAGAGCAGCCGAGGCAATATATACCGAAGAGGGGCAAAAACAAATAAAAGAAAATATTAATTATTATTTAGAAAATGCAAAAATAATAAGAGAAGGATTACAAGAAGCAGGATATGAAGTATATGGAGGAATTAATGCACCATATATTTGGCTAAAAGTTCCTGATGAATTAACATCTTGGGAATTCTTTGACAAATTACTAAAAGAATACAATATAGTAGGAACACCTGGAAGCGGCTTTGGACCTAGTGGAGAGGGCTATTTCAGATTAACTGCTTTTGCAACTAGAGAAAATACAATCGAGGCAATGAATAGACTAAAATAATTTGAATAAATAGAATTTTAGGTCATATAATTAAAGGAAGCGGAGGATTGTAATATGATAAAATTAGGAATTGTTTATGGTGGTGTATCAACAGAACATGATATATCAGTAATGTCTGCAAAGTCAGTTATAGAGAATCTAGATAAAGAAAAATATGAGATACATGAAATATATATAAACAAGTATGGAAAGTGGTATGAGGTTATAGATGATGAAAAAGAAGAAATTTATAATCTGATATGGACACTAAAAAAGTTGGATGTAGTGTTTCCAGTTTTACATGGCCTTGGAGGAGAAGATGGGACAATACAAGGAATGTTAGAAATGCTAAAAGTTCCATATGTGGGCTGTAAAGTACTAGCATCAAGTGTAGGGATGGATAAAGTATATACAAAGATTATTTTTGAAAAGGCCGGAATTCCAGAAGCACCATATGTATATATAAAGAAAAAAGAGAATGGATACATAATAGTAAATGAGAATTTTGAAGAGGAAGAATTCAAGGTGGAAAGTATAACTAAAAAATTGAATTATCCAATGTTTGTAAAACCATCAAATTCTGGTTCATCGGTAGGAGTAAAAAAGGCTACTAATAATGAAGAACTAAAAATGGCAATTGAAAATGCAGGTCAGTATGATAACAAAATTTTAATAGAGCAAGGAATAAATGCAAGAGAAGTGGAATGTGCGATTTTGGATGGAACAGAAGTAAGAGCTTCAACTGTTGGCGAAATAATGTCAGCAGAAGAATTTTACAGTTTTGATGCAAAATACAACATTCCAGAGTCAAAAACAATAATTCCAGCAGATATTTCTAAAGAACAGATTGAGCAAATTCAAAAACTTGCGATAAGAGCATTTAAAGCAATTGATGGAAGCGGATTAGCTAGAGTAGACTTTTTTATAGAAAAAGATACAAATAAAATATACATAAACGAAATTAATACAATGCCAGGTTTTACAAAAATAAGTATGTATCCAAAATTATTTGAAGCAGTTGGAATTAAATATTCTGAACTTTTAGACAAATTAATAGCAAATGCAATAAAAGATTAAAAAAAGATGCAAATATATTGAACCCCAGTTATTAGACTTTTGTGTTTAATAATTGGGGTTCATTCTATATAGACACCTTAAAATTATTTTTTTGGAACAATTTCATATTTAACTTTAAAATAGTTAAATTTATCAAGTTCATTAGAAGACAAACAATCAAGATAAACATCAAGTTGGTCCAAATTGTTACAAGCTGTTATTACAGCAGGATTAAGAGAACTATTAAAAACAACTTCTGTAGCAAGACTTATGCTATCAAAAACAGAAGCTTTTTCTTTTTTTCTCATTAAATTATAAGCCTCTTTAAATCTTGACTTAGATGAATTTTTGTATTTATCAATTGGGAAAGTATATTCACCATCAATTACATCTTGAATGTTAGAATAACTTTTATTTTTATCAAGAATTTTTTCAACATCTTCTATTTTGTAAGGTAATACAACTTTACCTTGAGTTTCTGAAATCAAAAGTACATCACTATCTTTAGGTTGTTCATCAATTTTTTCCTCATTGTTAGAATCCTTTTCTTCATTTTTATCAGAAGCAAGAGAAACTTCCAATTCAGAAATATTAACACCTAAATTAGTTAAAACATTTTTTAAATCTTGTAAAATATTTTTTAAATCTTCTAAATTAGTTTCATTATTTTCAATATTATTAATTGAGTTAATTTCAATATTTTTCTCGGCTTTTGGACCAAATTCAACTTCATCTCTTTTTGGTTCTTGTTTTTTTATTGAAGCTTTCGCCATTAGTATACCTCCTTATAACATAAACTCCATATATGATAATATTTTTTTGTGAAAATTTCAAGGTCTTTTTGAGAAAAAATTATTAAATCTGCACGGAAAAAAAGCGATCTCAGGTGTGCAATGCACCGAAAAAAAGCGATCTAAAATGTGCAAAAATATAGAATAAAATCAAAAAATGTGATAAAATACAACAAGAAAAACAAGAGATTCAAAAATCAGTTAAAGCAAAAAACCAGCAAAAGAAAGGAAAGAAAGCGAAAATGGCGCAAGCACAAGAAAATCAAGAAACACAAGAACCAAGAAAGAGCAGAAAAATAGGAGATGTATTTAGCGATTACAAAACAAATAGTAACATAGCAGATGCGATGATAACAAAAATGAACTTAATAAAAAAAATAAACACATTAGAATTAGGCATGGCATCTGATGAATATATAGAAATAAAGGAAATATGGTATTTGGAAAAATTTTTAAGAGAAAGATTTCAATTTGGACAAGTACATATGATAATAACATATGCAGAAGGCACATACATAAAGAGAGTAGATGACGAATGGGAAAACTTGATATGTTACATGGCACATAAATATCCACTAATGAGGCCATTATTGCTATTAAAAAGTAAAGTTGAATTAACAGAAAAAGATGTAAATGTATATATGCAAATAAAAGGAGCAGACTTTTTAAAAGCAAGAAAATTAGATAGAGAGCTAGAAAATGTAATACACAATTTATTTGGAAAAAAATACATTGTAAATATAGAAGAAAAAATCACAGAACAAGAAATGAAAGCTTTTCAAGAAAAAACAAAAGAAATTGAAGAACAGGCAGTACATGAAGCAATGAGGGGAATGGCAATAAGAACACATCAAGAAGGGCAATACAATAATACCTCAGAAATGCAAGGAATGTCTTCAATATCATCAATGCCAGAAAATATACCAGGGGAAATGCCACCAATTCCAGAAGGACCATATAATGAAGCAGATTATGCTATGCCACCTGTAGACGAAAATGGATATGTACTAGAAATGGAAGAGTTACCACAGGCAGAAGACATAATATTTGGAAAGGCATCAAGAGCAAAAGAAAAGAAATTAAAAATAAAAGAAATTGATGCAAACTCAGGAAGAATTACATTAGAAGGTAGAATAGTAAACAGTGAATGTAGAGAGACCAAAACTGGAAAAGGAATGTTAATATTCGAAATTTATGATGGAACAGGAGTTATTACATGTAAATCATTTGCGGAAGATGCAACTAAAGGAAATGAAATACTAGAAAAAATGAAATCAGCAAAAGCTATAAAAACAACGGGAAAAGCAGGATTAGATGCATATGCAGGAGACATCACTGTAATGGCAAATATTATAGCAGAAATAAGTGATGAAGGATTGCCACCAATTCCAGAAGAAGATGACAGTTCGCCATTAATCTTAGGTTCAGCACCAGTGATAAAAGAGCCATTAGTAAAAATAGCTGACCTTAATCCAGAGTCTGGAAGTGTATGTATAGATGGCGAAATTCAAGCAATGGAAGATAAAGAGACAAAATCAGGAAAAGTAATTTTAAGTATAGATATATATGATGGAACAAGTACCATGACATGTAAAGCATTTTTGCCAGGAAATAGTGCAAAAAAAATAATAAAGCGTTTAGGCTCAACACCTGCTATAAAACTTGCGGGAAAAGCACAAATGGACACATTTTCAAATGAATTAACAGTAATGGCAAATACGATTATGGTATCAGAGCCAAAGCCAAAAACAGTGAGAATGGATAATGCGGAAGTAAAGAGAGTAGAACTACATATGCACACCAAAATGAGTGCAATGGATGCAATGACATCAGCAACAGACTTAATAAAAAGAGCGATGAAATGGGGAATGAAATCAATTGCAATTACAGACCATGGAGTTGTACAAGCATTTCCAGAAGCATATCATTTACTAGGAAGAGACAATCCAGATATGAAAGTTATTTATGGTGTAGAAGCATATTTAGCACCAGATAAAGAAAATTCAGTAACAAACGCTAAAGGTCAACCACTTGACACCACATATTGTGTACTAGACTTAGAAACAACAGGATTTTCAGCAGTTACAGAAAAAATAACAGAAGTAGGAATAATGAAAGTTAAAGATGGAAAAGTAATAGATGAATTCAGTTGCTTTGTAAATCCAGAAAAGCCAATTCCACAAAGAGTTGTAGAAGTTACTAATATCACAGATGAAATGGTAAAAGATGCAGAAACAATAGACAAAGTATTCCCTAAAATATTAGAATTTTTAGGAGATTCAATAATTGTTGCACATAATGCCAAATTCGATGTAGGCTTTTTAAAGCAAAATGCAAAAGTTTTGGGATATGATTTTGACTACACAGTTCTGGATACTCTAACACTTGCAAAAGATGTATTCCCAAATATGAAAAAATACAAACTAGGTAAAATTGCAGATGAATTAGGAATAAAAGTAGAAGTAGCACATAGAGCATTAGATGATGTTGATACAACAGTAAAAGTATTTAATGTAATGTTAGACAGATTAAGAGATAGAGGTGTTACTACAGTTGAAGAGATTGATACAAAAGGAAGAGATGAAGAAGCAAAAAAAGAAGAATATAAAAAATTAAATACATATCACGCCATAATTTTAGCTAAAAATTATATAGGATTAAGAAACCTTTACAAACTAGTATCATTATCACATTTACATTATTTTTACAAGAGACCACGTATCTTAAAAAGCTTGTACAAAAAATATTCAGAGGGCTTAATATTAGGTAGTGCTTGTGAAGCTGGAGAATTATATCAAGCAATAGAACTTGGAAAATCAGATGAGGAAATAGAAAATATTGCAAGAGATTATGACTATCTAGAAATTCAGCCAATAGGAAATAATGACTTCTTAGTAAGAAATGGAGTAGTACCAGATAGAGAATATCTAAAAGATATAAATAGAAAAATTGTTGCATTAGGAGAAAAATTAGGAAAGCTAGTTGTAGCAACGTGTGATGTCCACTTCATGGACCCTCAAGATGAAGTATATAGGCGTATATTAGAAGCAGGGCAAGGATATAAAGATGCAGATGAGCAAGCACCATTATATTTAAGAACAACAGAAGAAATGCTTAAAGAATTTGAATATTTAGGCAAAGAAAAAGCATATGAAGTAGTAGTAACAAACACAAACAAAGTTGCAGATATGTGTGACAGGATAGACCCAATATCACCAGAAAAATGCCCTCCACATATACCTGGATGTGAAGAAGATATCAAGAATATAGCATATAAAAAAGCACATGAGCTATATGGAGATACATTACCAGAAATTGTTCAAACTAGACTAGACAAAGAACTAAATTCAATAATTAGTAATGGATATTCTGTAATGTATATTATAGCTCAAAAATTAGTATGGAAATCCAATGAAGACGGCTATATTGTAGGTTCAAGAGGGTCTGTTGGTTCATCACTTGTAGCATTTATGACAGGTATAACTGAAGTAAATTCATTAAAACCACATTATAGATGCCCTAATTGTAAATACTCTGAATTTGAAGATTATGGAGTAGGAAATGGATTTGACTTACCAGATAAAGACTGCCCAAAATGTGGTACAAAAATGGCAAAAGATGGAATGGATATCCCATTCGAAACATTCTTAGGATTCAATGGAGACAAAGAGCCAGATATCGACTTAAACTTCTCTGGAGAATATCAAGCAAAGGCACATAAATATACAGAAGTAATATTTGGAAAAGGAACATGTTTTAAAGCAGGAACAGTAGGTACAGTTGCAGAGAAAACTGCATTTGGATATGTAAAAAAATATTTTGAAGAAAGAAACATACCAGTAAATAAGGCAGAAATTGCAAGACTATCAGTAGGATGTACAGGAATAAAAAGAACAACAGGTCAGCATCCAGGGGGAATTATAGTAGTACCTAAAGGAAGAGAAATATATGAATTTACACCTGTACAGCATCCAGCAGATGACCCAAATTCAGATATAATAACAACTCATTTTGACTATCACTCAATAGATGGAAACTTGTTAAAATTAGATATATTGGGACATGATGATCCTACAGTAATTCGTATGTTACAAGATATTACAGGGATTGCACCAACAGAAATCCCATTAGATGATAAAGAAACAATGTCAATATTCAATTCAACAAAAGCATTAGGGGTAACACCAGAACAAATCCATTCAGAAGTAGGAACATTTGGAATACCTGAATATGGAACAAAATTTGCAAGAGGCATGCTTTTGGATACACACCCAACAACATTTGATGAATTGATACGTATATCTGGATTATCACATGGTACAGATGTATGGTTAGGAAATGCACAAACATTGATAGAACAAGGAATTGTAACCTTGCAACAAGCAATCTGTTGTAGGGACGACATAATGATATATCTAATTCAAAAAGGTTTACCACCAGATAAATCATTCAAAATAATGGAAGCAGTACGTAAAGGAAAAGTTGCAAAAGGCAAAGAACCGAAGTGGAAAGACGAATATATTCCACTAATGAAAGAACATGATGTACCAGATTGGTATATAAAATCATGTGAAAAAATAAAGTACATGTTCCCAAAGGCACATGCGGCAGCATATGTAACCAATGCATTCAGAATAGCATGGTTCAAGGTACATATTCCATTAGCATATTATGCAGCATATTATACAATAAGAGCAAAAGCATTTGATGCAGAAGTAATGATAAATGGAAAAGAAAAAGTAAAAAATAAAATGAAAGAAATAGACATGATGGGAAATAATGCAACACCAAAAGATAAGGATATGTATGATGACCTAGAAATAGTCTTAGAAATGTATGAAAGGGGCTTAAGGTTTTTACCAATTGATTTATACAAGTCACATGCGACAAAATTCCAAGTAGAAGGAGATTGTTTGCGTCCACCATTAAATAGTATAGCAGGACTTGGTAATGTTGCAGCAGAAAGTATAATGAATGCGCGTAAAGACGAAAAATTCATGTCAATAGACGATATGAAAATTCGTGCAAAAATAGGAGACTCTGTAACCGAATTACTAAAACAATTTGGTTGTCTTGAAGGAATGAGCCAAAGCAATCAGCTGAGCTTATTCGGCTGATTTTGCACACTTGAGATCGCTTTTTTTCGGTGCGATTTTGCACACAAAAAAAGCGAGATAATCGGTGCAGTTTTGCACGGGAAAAAAGCGAGATAATCGGTGCAATTTTGCACACAAAAAAAGCGAGATAATCGGTGCAGAAGGGAGCAAATAAAAAATGCAATTAATAGATATTTTTTCTACAAGAAACATATTAATATATTTATTTATAATAAACTTAGTTGGTTTTTACATGATGTGGTCAGACAAAAGAAAAGCCAAATGGGGAAAATGGAGAATTCCAGAACAAACACTTTTTATAGTAACAGCTTTAGGGGGAGGAATAGGAACAATTGCAGGAATGTATACATTTCATCATAAAACAAAGAAACTAAAATTTACAATAGGATTGCCTACAATATTGATTTTAGAAATTATATTAGTTATATATTTAAAATTTTTCTAGTTACATAAAAATAAAAATAAAAAGTGAACAATTGTAAAAAAAAATTATCAACATATAAATGTGAATAACGTGTAAACGAAATGTTACTGTTTTGAGTTATTCACAGAGTTATCCACATTATCCACAACTTGCGGATGATGAAGAAAATCTGAAAACTGTAAACTGAATTGAATACATAAAATTAAAAACAAAACTGAATGCTTATTCTAAAAAACAAAAAAACTTGCATTAAATTAAATAAAATTATATAATACCATTTATAAAAGAAGATAGGTGAAAAAATATGAATAAAACAAAAAGAAAGATATTTGAGACGTCAATGAAATTATTTGCAGAAAAAGGATATGATGCAACTAGTATAGAAGAAATCACAGCAACTGTTGGGGTAGCAAAAGGAACACTATATTATCATTTTTCAAGCAAAGAAGAGATATTTAATTTTTTGATAGAAGAAGGGATAAAATTATTGCAAAATAGTGTAGATATAAAAACTTCAAAACACAATAATTATATCGACAAAATAAAAGCAATTGTTCTAATTCAAATAAAAATTGTAGCAAAATATGAAGATATAATAACAATAATCTTAAGCCAATTTTGGGGCAATGAAGCGAGAAATAAAAAATGCCAAGACCATGTATATGATTATATAGGGCAAATCGAGAAAATTGTACAAGAAGGAATTGAAAAGGGAGAAATAAAAAACGGTGATGCAAGAGCGATTGCATCAGAAATATATGCATTAATATGTTCAACATTAGTATATAAAAAACGTGAGGGAGAATATATGGATGTAATGCAATTATACCATGAATACGAAAATACGGTAATTAATGGATTAAGAATAAAGTAATAAAAGAAAGGGGTAGCTATAGTGGAAACTAAATCGAGAAAAATGAAATTTACAGATTTGAAAGATATGCTAAAACAAACAGGAGAAGCTTATGGAGACAGACCAGCATATATTTTTAAAACAGAAGAAAAGGAAAAATTCAAAACAATAACACATAAAGAATTCAGAGATGAAATAAATGCATTAGGAACAGTTTTAATAAACATGGGATTAAAAGATAAAAGAATAGCAGTAATCTCAGAAAACAGATATGAATGGGAACTTTCATATTTAGCAGTAGCAGCAGGAGTTGGAGTTATAGTACCACTTGACAAGTCATTGCCTGATAATGAGCTTGAAAGTTTAATTCTTCGTTCACAAGTTGAGGCAATAATATATTCATCAAAATATGACGCAATAATGAATATTCTAAGAGAAAAGAAAAATACCAACTTAAAATATTTTATCTCTATGGATTTAGCAGAAAATACACAAGGAATTTATGCTGAAAAATCATTGGTAGAAAAAGGAAAAAAACTATTAAAAGAAGGAAAAAAAGAATATCTAGATGCAAAAATTGATGCTGATAAAATGGGAATAATGCTATTTACATCAGGAACAACTGCAATGTCAAAAGCAGTAATGTTATCACATAAAAATTTGGTAACAAATGTTATGGACATAATCCAAAGATTTGATTTATATGAAGATGATAGATTTTTGTCATTTTTACCATTACATCATGTATTTGAATGTACAGTGGGATTCTTATATCCGATATCAATAGGTGGTTCAATTGCATTTTGTGAAGGTGTAAAACATATGGCAGATAATATCAAAGAATTTGGTATTACTGCAATGATATCAGTTCCAGCAGTTTTTGATATAATTTACAGAAAAGTAATGAAAACAATTGAGAAAAAAGGCAAAATGCAAAATTTAGAAAAGGGAAAGAAAATCTCACAACTATTATTAAAAGTAAAAATTGACATAAGAAAACAACTATTCAAAGAAGTACATGAAAGTTTAGGCCCAAAACTAAGATTGGTAGTAACAGGTGGAGCTGCACTAGACTCAGAAACAGAAAAAGGATTTAATGACTTAGGTTTTGATGTTGAGCAAGGATATGGATTAACAGAAACAGCACCAGTAATTGCAGCAGAGACTCCAAAATGTAGAAGATTAGGCTCAATAGGAAAGAAATTTCCAAGTGTAGAAGTAAAAATTGATAATCCAGATGAGGAGGGAATTGGAGAATTAATGGCCAAAGGCTCATCAATAATGTTAGGATATTATGAAAATGAAGAAGCAACAAAAGCAGCGTTAGATGACGATGGATGGTTCCACACAGGAGATTTAGCAAGAATAGACAAGGATGGATTTATATATATTTCAGGAAGAAAAAAAAGTGTAATCGTATTAAATAATGGTAAAAATGTATTCCCAGAAGAAATTGAAACTTTATTAAATAAAGTTGAAGGAATAAAAGAATCATTTGTTTATGAGAAAAAAGAAAACGATGGAGATGTTAAAGTTTGCGTTGAAATTGTTTATGATAAAGAATTGATTAAAGAATTATATAACATAGATGGAGAAGAAAGTATAAAAGAATTTTTATGGGAAAAAGTAAAAGAAGTAAATAAATTAATGCCAAAATATAAAAAGGTCCTAGTTCGAATGAAGAAAAAGGATCTTTTTCTTTTTAAAGTATAAAAAACAAAAAAATAGCAAATATTACAAAAATATTACAAATGTAATTAAAATGTAACATAAAAATAAATTAAAAAGTATTGAGCTTTTAATGAAGCTGTTGTATAATAAAAAAGAATTTAATTATTTGACTACATAGGAAAAGGAGGAATTTGCATGTCTAGAAAGTCAGGCATAGTAAATGTGAGAATGGTAATCACTGAAGAGAAAATACTATCCAATATAGATAAAGTACAAAAATTAATAAATCCAAAAAGCAAGAAGCAAATAGTTCAATTAGATGATGATACATATTTCAAAGACTTAATTGAATCTATAAAAGCTTATTTAATAGAATATCCAAAGAAGAAAAACTTTCCTGCAAGTGTATATAAAGCAGCTTATGGTTTAGTTGAATATGCGACTATACAATTCGAGGAGAATACTAAAAAGGTTGAAGAATTAATAAGACAAAGAGAAGAAAATATAGCTTTAGCCGGAACATTAAGAGAACTCGTAGAAGCAGTAGAAAACAAAGATTCAAAATGGAAAGATAAAGTTGAAGAAAATAAAGGACTATTTTCAGAAGATGTAATAGATACTTTAAAATTAGTTGGAAAAGATAGAAGTAGGAGAAGTCAGAATTATAAAGATGCCATAAAATTATTAAATGCAAGAGTAAGTAATCTTGAAACGAATTTACATATCGAAATAGACATGGAAAGAACAGAAGATAAATCAAAAGCTTTGAGTTATATAGGAATTGAAATTGCTGATGCCCTAAAAGACATTCCAAGACCAGCAGACTTAATAATAGAGGAAACGCCGGAAGAAGAAACAGAAACACCAGTGGTTGAAGAAATCCAGGTAGAAGAAAAGAAAGCTAAAAAGACAACTAAAGCAGCTACTGCAAAAACAGCTAAAAAGAAAGCAAATATAGAAGAAGCAGCAGTAGTAGAAGAGGTTGAAGCAAAACCTAAGGCAAGAGCTAAGACTAAAGCAAAGGCTGAAAATGTAGAAGTTATAGAGACTAAGGCAAAAACAAAAGCCACAAAATCTACAAGAGTAGTGAAAGCAGAACTTATAGATGTTGAACCAAAAGCTAAAAAGGCAAAGGTTGAACTCATAGATGTTGAGCCTGAAATTAAAGTAGCAAAAGCAGAACTTATAGATGTAGTGCCAGAAATAGAAGAAGCTAAAAAACCGGTTAAGAGATATGTTAGGGTAAAAGGCTATAGAGTTAATGCGATAAAAGAAAATGAAGAACCTAAAGAGGAAAAAGTAGAAATAATCAAAGAACAACCAAAACAAGAAGTTGTACCAAAGAAAAAAGTTTCACAACTCATTAAGATTGAGGAAAATGAAGAAGATACAGAAGTTGATGAACAACAAGCTATACAAGATTATCAAGAATCAGTTACATTTGAGAAAAAGCCTTCTTTATGGCAAAGAATCAAAAATAGCAAATTGGGAAGAGTTGTTTCATATGTACTTAAAATTAGAATTAGAATTGAATTACCAAATGCTTTACCAGAAGGTAGAGGAGAAGAATAAATATAAGAATATAGCTAGAAATATTGAATATGAATTGGCTATATATCAATAGTTGAGGTAGAAATCTTTATAAGTTTCTACCTCAGTTTTTGCTCCATTCTATGTTTAAAATATATTTATAACAAAATTTAAAGAAATTCACTAAAAAAACTTGACAAATTGTAAAAATCATATTAAAATATGTAATGTGCTCACAAATGAGCTACAAGATGGTGGATGTAGCGTAGTTGGTTAACGCGCCAGTTTGTGGCACTGGAGACCGTGGGTTCGAGTCCCATCTTCCACCCCATACTTTTAATTTTATATTGGGCTGTAGCCAAGCGGTAAGGCACCAGACTTTGACTCTGGCATGCGCTAGTTCGAATCTAGCCAGCCCAACCAAAAATAAAAACTCTGAAATACTGATAAATCAGTACTTTACAGAGTTTTTTTGCTTTACAACTAATGCAATAGAGCCTGAATTTATGCTTAAAGTTATAAATGAAGCAGTAGATTCTGATATATTAAACGTAATAAATGATTGTAATTCATTAACTGTTAATCCAAAATTCTTAACTATTGCAAAAATTTTCAAAATTTGATAATATATAATAACAAGAAAGAGAGGTGGCAGTAATGTCAAGAGTATTAGTAATAGGCGGAGGACCTGCGGGAATGATGGCTGCAATAACAGCAGCAGAAAATGGAAATGAGGTAACGATATTAGAAAAGATGCCATCATTTGGAAAAAAATTATTAATAACAGGAAAAGGAAGATGTAATATAACAAGTTCACTATACATGAGTGAATTTATAAAAAACACACCAGGGAATGGTAAATTTTTATATAGTGCATTTCAAAATTATACCAATGCAGATATAATAGAATTCTTAAAAAAACAAGGACTAGAAGTAAAAGAAGAAAGAGGAAACAGAATATTTCCTGTAACAGATAAATCAATAGATGTGCTAAATTGCTTTAAAAAAAGAATAGATGAATTAAAAATAAAATATAAACTTGAAACTAGAGTAGAAAAAATATTAATTAAAAATAATGAAGTATTAGGAGTAAGAACTAATAGAGAGATAATACAAACAGACAAAATAATATTAGCAACAGGTGGAAAAAGTTATCCACTAACAGGATCAACAGGTGATGGTTACAAAATTGCTAGAGATTTGGGACATACAATAATTCCAATAAAACCTGCATTAGTGCCATTAGAGGTATACGAAAAAGAAGAGTGTAAAAAAATACAAGGATTAAGTTTAAAAAATATTGCTATAAAAATTATAGACACAGATAGAAAAAAGACAATATATGAAGACTTTGGCGAAATGGTGTTTACTCATTTTGGAATATCAGGTCCAACAAGAATATCAGGTCCAACAATATTAAGTGGATCAGCTCACTTAGCTAAGTACAAGGATATAGACTATTTATTGAAAAAAAGATATATAAAAATAACTATAGACTTAAAACCTGCACTTACAGAAGAACATCTTGATGACAGAATATTAAGAGATTTTAAAGAATTTAAAAATAAACAATTTAAAAATAGTCTAGATAAATTATTACCACAAAAAATGATTCCATTAATAGTAGAACTATCAGGGATAAATCCAGATAAAATGGTAAATGAAATAACTAAAGAAGAAAGAAGACATCTGGTACAATTAATAAAATATTTTACAATAACAATAAAAAATTTCAGACCAGTAGAAGAAGCTATAATTACTTGTGGTGGAATTAGCACAAAAGAAATTAATCCCAAAACAATGGAATCAAAATTAATAAAAGGCTTGTATTTTGCTGGAGAAATTATAGATGTTGATGCATATACAGGTGGATTTAACTTGCAAATAGCATACTCAACAGGCTATACTGCTGGAATAAATGTTTAAAATTTAGATAAGGAATGTATTTCAATGGAAGAATTTATAACAATTTTGAAAAATGAAACTGCAGAGATAGTAGAAAAAAAGTCAAAATTTATAGCTAATCTTTTTCATGTAGAAAGTGTTGAAGAAGCAGAAAATAGAATAAAAGATATAAAAAAGAAATATCATGATGCAAGACATAATTGTATAGCATATAGAGTTGCCGAAAATGGACAAATTATAGAAAAATCTAGTGATGATGGTGAGCCTTCTGGTACTGCAGGAGGCCCAATGCTTAATATTTTACAAAAAAATAATTTGTGTAATTTAGTTATTGTTGTTACTAGATATTTTGGAGGAATTTTATTGGGTACAGGAGGATTAGTAAGAGCATATTCAGAAGTGACTCAGCAGGCGATAGAAAAAAGTACCAAAGTCATAAAAGTTATAGGGAGAGAGATGATTATTGAATTAGACTATTCTAACTTAGAAAAATTTAAGTATTATTGTAAAAACAATAATATAAATATAAAAAAAATTGACTATATGGATAATATTATATTGAAAATTGAAATGGAAGAAAGTGTAAAAGAAAAAATTATTGATGATATAAAAAATAAAAAGCTAAATATCCAGAATTTTAGTGAAGGCGAGAGAAAATGTATAGATAAATTTGTAGAAAATTGTAAATGAAATGGAAAAAAATTCCATAAAAGCTATTGCAATATTTTTTCTAAAGTATTATAATCAAAAATGTAAAAAATTTACAGTAGAAAAAATTAGGAGGAATAGCCATGAGAGAAAAAATTACAGTTTTAATAGCAGATGATAATCAAGAATTTAGTATGACATTAGCTACTTATCTAAAAAATCAGGAAGATATGATGATAATTGGGAGAGCAAAAGATGGAAATGAGGCATTAGATATGATATCTAATTTAATGCCTGACGTGGTATTATTAGATGTAATAATGCCGCATTTGGATGGAATAGGAGTATTAGAAAAATTAAACATGATAAAAATGCCCAAAAAACCTATATGTATAATGCTGTCTGCAGTTGGTCAAGATAAAATAACAAGAAGAGCAGTAGAATTGGGTGCAGAATACTATGTTGTAAAACCCTTTGATATTGAATTACTAATCACGAGAATAAGAGAATTAAAAAATTATAAACCAGAACCAAAAAACAATTTTATTTCAAAAGAATCAACTATGCCTAAGCAACAATATATTGAAATCTCTAATGATGCAACAAAGAAAGAGGATAATTTAGAAGCTTTAGTCACAAATGTTATCCATGAAGTTGGTGTGCCTGCACATATAAAGGGATATCAGTATTTACGTGAGGCAATTATTATGGTTGTAAATGATATTGATGTTATTAATCAAATTACTAAAAGTTTATATCCAAAAATCGCAGATAAATTTACCACAACACCGTCACGTGTAGAACGTGCAATACGCCATGCAATAGAAGTAGCATGGGGAAGAGGACAACAAGATGTAGTTGAAAATATATTTGGATACACAATTTCAGCAGCTAAAGGAAAACCTACCAACAGCGAATTTATAGCAATGATTGCTGATAAATTACGCTTGGAACTAAAGAGTGCATAGAAATTATGCGTAATTGTAGAGCACTAACTAATGATAATGTGCAAAAAAATGAAATAATTGTGAAATTTTACTATGTTTGTTTTGATATAAAAAATGTTATATAGTATTTGTACTGTACTTTAAACAAATCAAGTTATTTAAGGAAGTATATTAATAGAGATAATAGATGAAAAAAGTTATATTAAGCAAATTTTTTACGTCTGTAATTCTAATTTATAGCTCCGTATTAACATTATAGGAAACTCTTGAAAAGTAGGAGTAGTTATGATACTATAATATCCGAAAGGAAGGTACAAATGAAAGAAAACAGGATACTAATGCAATATTTCGAATGGTACTTAAAACCCGAGGACAAACTATGGCAAAAAGTATCACAAGAAGCAAAAGAATTAAAGAAAGTTGGAATTACAGATGTATGGCTACCGCCTGCATATAAAGGCGCAGGTGGTAAATATGACGCAGGATATGCAGTATACGATTTATATGATTTAGGAGAATTCAATCAAAAAGGCAGCATAGAAACTAAATATGGTACAAAGGACGAATATTTGCAAGCAATAATGGATTTACATGAAAATGATATAAAAGTATACGCAGATATAGTACTAAATCACAAAATAGGAGCAGATGAAGCAGAAAATGTATATGCAAGTGAAGAAGAATATCAAAACAGAAATGTAGATACTACATTGCCCACTAAAATAAAAGCATGGACAATATATAATTTTCCAATGAGAAATAACAAATATTCAGACTTTAAATGGAATTATAAACATTTTAATGGAACAGATTGGGATGAAAGTGGAAGAAAAAATGGAATATTCAGATTTAGTGGAAAACATTGGGATAAAAGTGTGGATGAAGAAAATGGAAATTATGATTACTTAATGGGAGCAGATATAGATTTTAATAATTCGGAAGTTGTGGAAGAATTAAATAAATGGGGAAAATGGTACTTAGATTTTACAAGAGTTGATAATTTTAGGTTGGATGCAGTAAAACACATAAAATCAGGATTTATGGCAGACTGGATAAGAAACATGAAAGAATCAAGACCAAATTTGCAATGTGTTGGGGAATATTGGAATAGAAATATAGATGTATTAAAATCATATATTAACAATACTGATTCAACAATTCCATTATTTGATGTACCATTACATTATAATTTTTACGAAGCATCTAATTGTAACGGAAACTTTGATTTTGCAAGAATATTTGAAAATACACTAGTAAAAGAGATGCCTGGTTTAGCTGTAACATTTGTAGACAATCATGATACAGAACCAGGACAAGCATTGTTTTCATGGATATCTGATTGGTTCAAGCCATTAGCTTATGCATTGATTTTACTTAGGAAAGATGGATTACCATGTGTATTTTATGGAGATTATTACGGAATACCATCTCAGAATGTTTGTGCCAAAAAAGAAATGTTAGATAATATGATGCAAATCAGAAAACAATATGCTTATGGAGAGCAAATAGATTATTTTGACCATCATGATGTTATTGCATGGATTAGAACAGGAGATGAAGAGCATCCAAACTCAGGACTAGTAACAATTATGAGTGATGGACCAGGTGGTGGAAAAACAATGAATGTCGGTAGTAGATTAGCAAATTCAACATTCTATGATTACACAGGAAACGTAAAAGAGACAGTGTATGTGGATAATGAAGGAAATGGAATTTTTTACTGTAATGGTGGAAGTGTTTCAGTTTGGGTAAAAAAATAAGAAAATATATAGAAATAGAGTAGGAGTTTAAGATAAAGTTTTTACAATTTTACCAGGAACTCCTACTATTGTTACATTAGAAGGGACGTCTTTCAAAATAACAGCATTAGCACCGATTTTGACATTATTTCCAATAACAATATTACCAAGAATCTTAGCACCTGAGCCAATAAAAACATTGTTCCCAATCGTAGGGTGGCGTTTTCCTTTTTCTTTTCCAGTTCCACCTAAAGTAACACCATGAAAAAGGGTAACATCATTTCCAACGACAGCAGTTTCTCCAATAACAACTCCTGTACCATGGTCTATAAACAATCTTTTGCCAATTTTAGCTCCTGGATGTATTTCAATTCCAGTTTTTTTCTTTGATTTTTCACTTATATACCTTGCCAAGAGTAAATGATTATGCTCGTAGAAATAATGAGACAATTTATAATAGAGTAAAGCTTTAAAAGAGGGGCAAAGCAATGCTTCTAATGGATTACTTATTGATGGGTCGTTTTCTGTTACTGTTTGTACTTGTTCTTTGATATATTCAAACATAATATCACTTCCTATATACTATTATATTAATAAATGTGAAAATTTGTGACTTTGCATGGAGGAAAAGCAATCTCAGTTGTGCATGCACGGAAAAAAAGCGATCTCAAGTGTGCAAAATTGCACGGAAAAAAAGCGGAATAAAATGTGCAAATGTATTGAAAAATTTAGAAAAATGTGGTTAAATAAAATTAGATGATGCGGGTGTAGTTTAGTGGCAGAATCCCATGCTTCCGACCTGGTGGCCCGAGTTCGATTCTCGGTACCCGCTCCATTTGAAATCAACTTACGGACTTAAAAATTCGTGAGTTTTTATTTTATATAAAACTTTAAAAGTTCTCTTATCACAGAAAGGAGGACTTTTTTCATGCTTGAATTTAAAGTAATTGCAAATTTAAAAGCTAATAAAGATTTAACCGACATTTTAAAAAAATTTAAATATAAGGTTAAATTAGGACAAACAAAAACTATATTGCACACCAACCTACAGGTAGTAATACCTACTGAGTACCAGGTTACATATCCTACTA
>MNRR01000041.1:34735-35163 GCA_001916055.1 Clostridium sp. 28_12 | reverse complement strand
CTATAGAAAATTTTTTAAAAAATTTTCATTTTTCTATTGACTTTTCATAGTTGGTCTCCCTTCTTTTATCTTTTTTATTATTTTTTGGCATTTTGCCAACTTGACTATTATATAATTTTTTTGAAGATTTGTCAAAGGGTTGTTCGTAATTTTTTAAAAAAATTTGAGACTATGTTACAATTCACAGTTACATTAAACATGTTTAAAAGTTGATAATATATTCTCTATAAACCATGCATTGTAGTAACTAGACTATATGTTTTTATTTTTTATGCAACCACCCTCAAACTCATTTTCAAGTATATCCATATGTAATTTATCATAATATTTACCGTTCAAATATATTTCTTCGCGACTAGATCCAGTATCTTTAAATCCACACTTTAAATAACATTTATGTGCCCTTTTGTTAGCAGATAGCAAATCCA